>CANFJA010000051.1 GCA_947447235.1 Comamonadaceae bacterium | reverse complement strand
TTGGTGGTGGGCTTGCTTTCTTCGGTGACGCTGGCGGTTTGGTTGCGCACGGCGTCGGCAATGGCCAAGGCTTCGGCTTCGCTCCAGACGCGGTCGTGTTTTTTCTCGGCGTCGTCGGCGTCTTTTTTGTGTTCGGGGTTGAACCATTTGCCAGGGTAGCTGCCTGCGGCGACTTGGAAGCTGCCGTGAATTTCCCAGTAGTCGCGGCTGATGAACTTGCGGATTTGTTCTTCACGCTCCACCACCACGCTCAGGGTGGGTGTTTGCACGCGCCCCACCGTGGTCAAGAAGAAGCCGCCTTCGCGCGAGTTGAAGGCGGTCAAGGCGCGGGTGCCGTTGATGCCCACCAGCCAGTCGGCCTCCGAGCGGCTGCGGGCCGCATCGGCCAGGCCTTGCATTTGTTTCTCAGAGCGCAGTGAGTCAAAGCCATCGCGGATGGCTTGGGGGGTCATGGATTGCAGCCACAAGCGCTTGACGGGTTTGTCCAGCGACTTTTTGCCACCGGCGTATTGCTCGATCAAGCGAAAGATCAATTCACCTTCGCGGCCTGCGTCACAGGCGTTGATCAAGGCCGTCACGTCTTTGCGTTTGGCCAGCTTGACCACCGCGTTCAGGCGGCTTTTGGTTTTCTCAACCGGCTTCAAATCGAAGTACGGTGGGATCACGGGCAGGTGGGCAAAGCTCCACTTGCCGCGTTTGACATCAAATTCTTCTGGCGCCTGGATTTCGACCAAGTGGCCCACGGCGCTTGAGACCACGTAGGTGTCGCTCTCAAAGTGGTCGTCGTGTTTTTCGAACTTCCCCGCCACAGGCGTGAGTGCGCGCACGATGTCTTGCGCGACCGAAGGTTTTTCGGCGATCACGAGGGTTTTGCTCATTTCAAAGTTCCTTAGAAAACTCACCACTACAATTTGCGCTTCTCGCGCGTGCGCGCACGCACACGCGCCTGTGCGCACATGTGTGCGTACGTATTTAAGTTAACAGAGTTTTGACCTTGTCCAAAAATACCCCCGCCCCCATCACTGGCCGCCGCATTCAAACCCGCCGTTCCGGCGTGCACGGCAAAGGGGTGTTCGCCCTGAGCGACATCGCCGAAGGTGAGACCATCATCGAGTACGTGGGCGAGATCATCACCTGGAAAGAGGCTTTGCGTCGCCACCCGCACGACCCCAAAGACCCCAACCACACCTTTTACTTTCACCTTGACGACAAGCATGTCATTGACGCCTTGTACGGCGGCAACTCTTCGCGTTGGATCAACCATTCGTGCAAAGCCAATTGCGAGCCTGACGAGGTCGAAGGTCGCGTGTTCATCAAAGCCTTGCGCAACATCGCCGCCGGAGAAGAGCTGAATTACGACTACGGTTTGGTGATCGACGCGCCGCTGACCGACAAGCTCAAGGCCGAGTACCCCTGCTGGTGTGGTGCCAAGAAATGCCGCGGCACTTTGTTGGCGTCGAGCCAACCCAACAAGCGCGAGCGCCGCGCCCAGAAAAAAGCCAAGCAGGGCGGCAAAAAGCACTGACCCATGATCTGGCCCGCTGAAGACCTGTGGCAAGCCTTGGTGGCTTGGCAACCTGGCCTGACGGTGGAGGTGCTGCCCCAGATCGATTCCACCAACACCGAGCTGATGCGACGCGCACGCGCCGGCCAAAACGAGCCGGTGCTGTTGGTGGCCGAGGCGCAAACAGCGGGTCGCGGTCGCTTGGGGCGCCCCTGGCACGGCCAGGCCGGGGATGCGCTCACCTTCTCTTTGGGCTTGCCCCTGATGCCGCACGACTGGTCGGGTTTGTCGCTGGCGGTGGGTGTATCTTTGGCGCAGAGCCTCGACCCCGATGGCGCGCTGGGTCTGCGCTTGAAGTGGCCCAACGATGTGTGGGTGGCTCAGCCCGGCACGCCCAGCGGCTGGGGCAAGCTGGCCGGCGTGCTGATCGAAACCGCCCTCACGGCACACGCGACGCCGGAGCAACCGCGTTACTGCGTGGTGGGTGTGGGCATCAACATCGCGCCGCCCCAAGACGTGGGGCTGTCCACCGAACCCTTGGGTTTGCAACAGCTGTGGGCCGAGGCCACGGCACCCCGCACCTTGGCGCTTGTGGCCTTGCCTCTGCTGAAGGCCTTGTTGGCGTTTGAGCGCGCTGGTTTTGCCCCCTGGCAGCCGCTGTTCAACGCCCGAGATGCGCTGCGTGACAGGGTGGTGACTCTGAGTGATGGTCGAACGGGCACAGCGCGTGGCGCCGACTTCGATGGCGCGTTGTGCGTGGACACGGCGCAAGGCCGCGAGCGCATCACCAGCGCCGAAGTGAGTGTGCGGCCTCAATGAGTCTTGGGACAACAACAGCAAAGGTATTTCCATGAACACCTCTTCTTTTTGGCGCAAAGCTGCCATCGCATTGATTGTGGCCAATGTGTTGTTTGCCCTTTGGTCGGGCGGGTCCTTTGGCTTTCTGGGCCTAGACCCCAACCCGCAGCGCGAACCCCAGCGCTTGGATGAGCAAGTCTCGCCCGAGGCGGTGCAGGTCAAACGGCCGGGGGCTGCCCTGCCGATACAGGCCGCATCGGCCCCGGGCGCCTCTGCCGCCTCCGACTGATCAGACCGTCTCAGCCTCTGCAGGGGCTTTGGCCACCACCGGTTGGCGGATCAGGTAGTCAAACGCGCTCAGCGCGGCTTTGGCGCCCTCGCCCGCGGCAATCACGATTTGCTTGAAGGGCACGGTGGTCACGTCGCCCGCGGCAAACACGCCGGGCAGGCTGGTGTGGCATTTGGCATCCACCACGATTTCACCGAACTGGCTCAGCGCGAGCGTGCCCTTCAAGAACTCGGTGTTGGGCACCAAACCAATTTGCACAAACACGCCCGCGAGTTCGATGTGGTGCACCGCTTGGCTGGCGCGGTCTTTGTACGTCAGGCCATTGACTTTTTGGCCGTCCCCGGTGATCTCGGTGGTTTGCGCGTTGACGTGGATGCTCACATTGGGCAGGCTCTTGAGTTTGCTGACCAACACGGCGTCGGCTTTCAGGGCATCGGCAAATTCCACCAAGCTCACATGCTCCACCAAGCCGGCCAAATCGATGGCCGCTTCCACGCCGGAGTTGCCGCCGCCAATCACCGCCACGCGCTTGCCCTTGAACAAGGGGCCGTCGCAGTGCGGGCAATAGGCCACGCCTTTGTTTTTGTACTGTTCTTCGCCGGGCACGTTGACATTGCGCCAGCGTGCGCCGGTGGACAAGATCACGCTGCGTGCAGACAACACGCCGCCATTGGCCATGTGGACTTGCGTCAAGCCGCCGGGTGTGGTGGCCGGCACCACCTTGGCGGCACGTTGCAGGTTCATGATGTCCACCTCGTAATGGCGCACTTGGGCTTCCATCGCGGCGGCCATTTTGGGGCCGTCGGTCTCTAACACTGAGATGTAGTTTTCAATCGCCATGGTGTCGTTGACCTGGCCGCCAAAGCGCTCGGCCGCCACCCCCACGCGGATGCCTTTGCGGGCGGCATACACCGCAGCGGCTGCACCGGCGGGGCCACCGCCCACGATCAACACATCGAAGGGGGCTTTCTGGTTGAGTTTGGCGGCTTCACGGGCCTCGGAGTTGCTGTCGAGCTTGGCCACGATTTCTTCGGCGCTCATTCGGCCAGAGCCAAACACTTGGCCGTTCAAGAACACCATGGGCACGGCCATGATTTGGCGATCCTCCACTTCCTTCTGGAAGGCGCCGCCTTCGATCACCACGGTCTTGACCTTGGGGTTGAAGATGGCCATGAGCGAGAGCGCCTGCACCACGTCGGGACAGTTGTGGCAACTCAAGGACATGTACACCTCGAAGTTGAAGTCGCCGTCCAAGCCTTGGATGCTCTCGATCAGCTCAGGCTCGACTTTCGGGGGGTGGCCACCGGTCCACAGCAGGGCCAAGACCAGGGAGGTGAACTCATGGCCGAGTGGCAACCCTGCAAAACGCACCCCTTGGGTTTCGCCTGCGCGTGCCACCACGAAAGAGGGTTGGCGGGCATCGGTGCCGGAGGTGTCGAGTGTGACTTGGTCAGACAAGCCCACGATGGTGCTGAGCAATTCGCCCATGTCTTTGCCGGTGTCGCTGTCGTCCAACGAGGCGATCAGGCGAATCGGCTGGCGCAGCAGCGCGAGGTATTGCTGAAGTTGGGTTTTGAGGGCGTCGTCGAGCATAGGGGTCTCCTGGTAAAGGCTGCAAAAGTCCAAGGCCATGCGCTCATGGCGCTGACCTGGGGTGACAAAAGTTGGGGGAATTCGCTGAGTGCAGCGCGCTTGAAGGCTTGTGGCCCAAGTGCGCTGCGCTCAACGCCCTGCGGTGGCAGGGTGTTGAGATCAAAAGAAAAATTAGATCTTGCCGACCAAGTCGATCGAAGGCGCCAGAGTCTTCGCGCCTTCTTTCCACTTCGCTGGGCACACTTGGCCTGGGTGGGCGGCGGTGTACTGAGCGGCGGTCAACTTGCGCAGTGTTTCAGACACGTCACGGGCAATTTCGTTGGAGTGGATTTCCATGGTCTTGATCACGCCATCGGGGTTGATCACGAAGGTGCCGCGCAAGGCCAAGCCTTCGGCGTCAATGTGCACGCCAAAAGCGCGTGTCAGCTGGTGGGTGGGGTCGCCGACCAGGGGGAACTTGGCTTTGCCCACGGCAGGCGAGGTCTCGTGCCACACTTTGTGCGAAAACTGGGTGTCGGTGGTGACGATGTACACCTCGGCGCCGGCCTTTTGGAAGGCTGCATAGTTGTCGGCCGCATCTTCAATTTCTGTGGGGCAGTTGAAGGTGAAAGCAGCAGGCATGAAGATCATCACAGACCATTTGCCCTTGAGGCTGGCTTCGGTGACTTCGATGAACTTGCCGTTGTGGAAGGCATTGGCCTTGAAAGGCTGAACTTGGGTATTGATCAGAGACATGTAGGTTCCTTTGGTTGGTTGCTAAAAACTATCGAATGAGCAGAACTCATTGAAGTGAATGTTAGCCAAGAATGACCCAGAGGATGATTGTTTGTCTCAATGAGGCCGATTGAGAAAGCCTCTGCGTGGAGACGCCCCACGTGTTACTTGAACCCCACCCGATCCAGCATTTGCTGCACCTTGATTTGGTTCATGCCCACGGCACTGATGGGCACCAATTCGCTTTTGAAGTTGCCACCCGTCATGGTCTGAAGCGCGGGGTTGTCGAGCCCCAAGCCTTTGACCACCGGCCATTCGTTGTTGCCGTTGGCGAAATGGTTTTGAGCCGCTGGGCTGACCAAGTATTCCAAAAACTTCACCGCCTGGGTGGTGTTCTTCGAATGCCGCGCCACGGCACCGCCTGCCACGTTGACGTGCGTGCCCCAGCTTTGCTGGTTGGGAAACACCACGCCGACACGCGCCATGACAGCTTTGTCTGCGGGGTTGCTCGAACGCATCAACCGCGCCAAGTAATAGGTGTTGGTCAGTGCCACACCGCATTCACCACTCGCCACGGCTTTGATTTGGTCGGTGTCGCCGCCTTGCGGTGAGCGGGCCATGTTGGCCACCAAGCCCTTGAGCCATGCTTCAGTTTGGGCCGGACCGAGGTGCTCGGTCATGGCGCCAAACAAGCTCAGGTTGTAGGGGTGTGACCCGGAGCGCACGCAAAAGCGGCCCTTATTCACCGGGTCGGCCAGTTTTTCGTAGGTGTCAACGTCTTGTTTGTTCACCTTGAGTTTGTCGTACACCACCACGCGTGCGCGGGTGGACAAGCCAAACCAGGCAATGCCGCCATCCTCCTTGGGCTTGGCATGCAGTTGCGTGGGAATGGCGGCCTCTAGAACTTTGGAGCGCACAGGTAAAAACAGGCCGTCGACCTCGCCCCGCCACAAGCGCGCGGCATCAACCAACAAGATCACATCCGCGGGTGAGGCACTGCCCTCTGCCTTGAGGCGCGTCACGATGCCTGCATCGTCAGAGTCGACCCGGTTGATCTTGATGCCGGTGGCTTTGGTGAAGTCGGCATACAAGGCTTCGTCGGTGGGGTAATGGCGGGCGGAATACAGGTTGAGCACTTGTTCTTGCGCGTGCAATGCACTGCCTGCGAGGCTCAAACTTGCCAAGGACAAAACGGTCAGTAAGCGACGCATGAGAAGCACTCCACAACTTGAAACGATGGCACAGTTTACAACAAATGCGAATCATTCTCAAATAAAGCCAGGCCAAGCCAAGCCGAATGACAAGGGCGGCAATTGGCCCGTCAGGCCGAGTGACGGCGCAAGGTGCGACTCAACAAGATCACGGGTAACAGGCCTACCAGCACCAAGGCCAAGGACGGCAAAGCGGCTTCGCCCAGACGCTCATCGCGTGCCAACTGGTAGGCCATCACGGCCAAGGTGTCGGAGTTGAACGGGCGCAGCACCAAGGTCGCCGGCAGTTCTTTCATCACGTCCACCAACACCAGCAAGGCCGCCGCCGCCGCAGGTTTGCGCAGCATGGGCCAATGCACGCGTGCCACCAAGCGAAGGCCTGAGACGCCCAGCATCCGGGCGCTGTCGTCCAGACTGGGCGATAGGCGGCTGTAGCCGCTTTGGATGGATTGCAAAGCCACGGCAACAAAGCGCACCAAGTAGGCCCAAATCAAGCCCAGCACCGTCGCCGTGAGCCAAAAGCCAATGCCCGACTGTGGCCAAGTGGCTTGCAACCAGCCCAAGGGCAACAACAAGCCAACCACGATGACAGCCCCGGGAACGGCATAACCCAGACCCACCAAGCGCAGAACTTGCCGCGAGAGCCAGCCCGGGTGCAAGCGCGCTTGTGAGGCCAACAACAAGGCACTGAGCACCGCAATAAACGCGGTGACCAGCCCCAGTGAAAGACTGGTCATGGCCCATTGACCAAAGCGCAACCAAGGCAAGTCGGCCCAAGCGTCACCCAAGACCAAGGCCCGCAGCATGAAGACCACGGGGAAGACAAAGCCAAACAACACGGGCAAGACACACAGCAAGCAGGCCATCAGGCCGGACAGGCCAGACAGCCGATGCGGCAGCGACTCCGCGCCATGGCGGTCAGCGCGGGTGCTGGAAAAGCGCAAACGTGCTTGGGCGCTGTGTTCGACGCCCACCACCCCCAGCACAATCAGCAACAAACACGTGGCCAGTTGGGCGGCGGCGACCCGGTTGTCCATCACCAACCAGGCTTTGTAGATCCCGGCGGTGAAGGTCTGGATGCCAAAGTAGCTCGACACCCCGAAATCAGACAGGGTTTCCATCAGCGCCAAAGCGGTGCCCGCCGCAATGGCCGGACGCGCCAAGGGCAAGGCCACCTGCAAGATGCGACGCGGCAAAGCAGCACCCAAGAGACGTGCCGCCTCCATCAGGTGGTTGGCGCGCTCAGACAGCGCGGTGCGCGCTAGCAAATACACATAGGGGTAGAGGGCCAGCGTGAACACACAGGCAGCGCCTGCAAGATTGCGGACCTCGGGCAACACACGCCCTTCAAGTTGCCACGTGGCACGCATCCATGTTTGCATGGGGCCACTGAACTGCAAGAAATCGGTGTAGGCATAAGCCACCACATAAGCGGGCATGGCCAGCGGCAGCAACAACGCCCACTCCAGGGTGCGCCGACCCGGAAAGTCAAACAAAGTGACCGCGGCCGCCGACACCGTGCCCATGCTGATGACGCCGACGCTCACCAACACGCACAGCATCAAGGTGGTGCCCAAGTAGTCAGGCAAGACGGTGTGTGCCATCTCGCGCAAGATCTGCAGTGACGCCGGGTCGGCTTGAGACCACGACAGCAGCACGGTGAGTACCGGCCAGCCCAGCAATGCCGCAAAAAACAGGGTGAACAAACGGACAAGGTGGGGGGCACGAAAAACCATGCGGCATTGTAGGGAGCGCTCGGCGAGCGAAGGGCTCGGTCAGCCAAGCCTCGCTCTCTACAATGGGGCCCATGTTTCTTGACCTGGTGAACCTCCAAGTGCAGTACCCTGACCGTCCTCACCCGTCGGTGGATGCGGTCAACTTGCGCTTGCAAGCCGGTGAGGTGGGGGTGTTGATTGGCCCCTCAGGTTGCGGCAAAACGACCTTGTTGCGGGCGGTGGCCGGACTGGAGCCGGTCACGGCAGGGGACATCCGCTTGGCGGGTCATCTGGTGAGCAATGCCAACACGCGGGTGCCGCCTGAGTCACGTCGCGTTGGCATGGTGTTTCAAGACTACGCGCTGTTTCCGCATTTGACGGTGCAAGACAACGTGCGCTTTGGCTTGCACCGCCAAACGCGCAGCGATCAACAGCGACGTGTGGCCGAGGTGTTGGACCTGGTGGGTTTGGCCGCCAGTTCGCAGCGCTATCCGCATGAGTTGTCCGGGGGTCAACAGCAGCGCGTGGCCTTGGCGCGTGCCCTGGCGCCAGCGCCCCAGCTGTTGCTGCTGGATGAACCCTTTTCAAATTTGGATGTCGAGTTGCGCGAACGTTTGGCCTTGGAAGTGCGCGCCATTTTGAAACAGGCCAACACCACCGCCTTGTTTGTCACGCACGACCAAATGGAAGCATTTGCCATTGGGGATGTGATTGGGGTCATGTCCGAAGGGCGCCTGCACCAGTGGGACGATGCCTACACCCTGTACCACCGCCCAGCCACGCGTTTTGTGGCGGATTTCATTGGGCACGGGGTGTTCACACCCGCCACGCTGCGCGAGGTGAACAACCAAATTGTGGTGTCTACACCTGTGGGCGAATTGACCGATGTGGCGGAGTGTCCTTTGCCTTGCGCATTTGCTTCCGGGGCGTGTGATGTGTTGCTGCGTGCCGATGACATCGTGCACGATGACGACGCACCCGTGAAGGCCGAAATCATGCGCAAGTCATTTCGTGGGTCGGAGTTTTTGTACACCTTGCGGCTCAAGACCGGTGAGACCGTGATGGCCCATGTGCCCAGCCACCATGACCATACGGTGGGCGAGTGGATTGGCATCCGCGCCCAGGTAGACCATGTGGTGACCTTCAGCCGCAGTTGCCCCGTCAACCCCAATGAACTCTGTCGCATGCCGTGTGCCGCCCACAGCGCCAGCACAGCACAAACAACCTAAACCCTTTTCCCCCCTGGAGACACCATGTCCTTAACGCTTTATTTCGCCCCCGGCGCCTGCTCGTTTGTGCCCCATTGCCTGCTCCAAGCCAGCGGTGCTGCGTTTGAACCTCAGATGGTCAAACTGCACAAAGGCGAACAAAACGAAGCCGCCTACCAAAGCATCAACCCACGCGGGCAAGTGCCTGTGTTGGTGGATGAGGGCCAGGTGGTCACACAGATCCCGGCGATTTGTTTGTACTTGGATGAAAAATTCTCCGCCGCTGGTTTTTTCCCCAAGGCAGGCATCGCGCGTGCCAAAGCGGTGGAGACCTTGATGTGGATGAACAACACCGTGCATCCCACCTTCACCCATGTCTTCATGCCGGAAAAGTTCAGCCCCAACCCAGAGGTACAAGCCGACATCAAAGCGCATGCGGTGACCGCGTATCGCAGTTTGATGCTGGAGTTGCAAAGCTGTGTGGTTGCTGCCTTGAAGCAGGGCAGCCCATGGATGGGTGGCGCACACTTTGGGCCGCTCGATGCCTATGCCCTGACGCTGTTGCGCTGGGGCACGATCGCTGGCATCGACCCCGAAGACTTGCCTGAGTTGTGGGCATTTGTGCAACGCGTGGCGCAGCATCCACCGGTTCAACAGGTGATGGCGCGCGAGCGTTTGCAGCTCAATTTGTTCAAGCGCTAAAGCGCACGGTGAAGCGCGCACCTGGCATGGGCTTGCCGGGGACCACGTCATCCAAAGTCACGGTCGCGGCATGCTGCTGCGCAATTTCCACCACGATGGGCAAACCCAGACCCGAGCCATCGGCCTCGGTGCCCAAGGCTCGGTAAAACGGTTGAAACACCAATTCGCGTTCGGTTTCTGGAATGCCAGGGCCGGAGTCCTCGACCTGCAACACCACCACTTTGCCAAAGCGGTCGGCCAGAATTCGAACCGTCACCATGCCCGGGGAATCAGGGCTGGAGGGTGTGTAGTTGATGGCGTTGTCCACCAAGTTGCGAATCATCTCTTTGAGCAAGGTGGCGTTGCCGTTGATCAGCACCCCAGTGCTGCTCAGCGCAACCCCTTCATACCCCAGGTCGATGTGCCGGTCCATGGCGCGTGGCAGCGAGTCTTGAATCACATCGCGCGCGAGCGCGACCAAGTCGCACGGCGCACGTGCGATGTGGGTGCTGCCACTTTCTGCACGCGCCAAGGACAACAGTTGGTTCACGGTGTGGGTGGCGCGAATGCTGGCGCGGCCAATCAACTGCAAAGACTGCTTCAACTCCTCTGCGCTGGAACTCTCGCGCTGCGCCAAATCGGCCTGCATGCGCAGTCCAGCCAACGGGGTTTTGAGTTGGTGGGCGGCATCTGCCAAAAAACGCTTTTGGGTGGCGATGGATTCTTTCAAGCGGGTTAGCAAATCGTTGATCGATGCCACCAACGGTGCCACTTCCAAGGGCACGCTGTACTCGTCCAAGGGGCTCAAGTCGTCGGGTTGACGACGTCGAATACGCTCTTGCAGCAGGCTCAAGGGCTTGATGCCGCGTGCCAAGGCCAGCCACACCAACAACACGGCCAGCGGCAAGACGACAAATTGCGGCAGCATCACCCCTTTGATAATTTCGGTTGCCAGCACCGAGCGTTTTTCCAACGTCTCGCCCACTTGTACCAACACAGGTTTGGCGCCAGGCAGGTCCAGTTTGACCCAGGTGTAGGCCACCCGCACATCGTTGCCACGCATCTCGTCGTCGCGCAAATACACCTCACCCGCGGAGGGCAACTCGTCCACGTGTGGCAGTGGGAAGTCGCGTTCACCGCTGACGAATTCGCCGCGTGGGCCCAACACTTGGTAGTAAATCAA
>CANFJA010000050.1 GCA_947447235.1 Comamonadaceae bacterium | reverse complement strand
GTCGACATGGACCGCACGGGCGTGCTGTCGCAAGGCAAGTTGCAAAGCATCAGCAAAATTTCGCCATGGAACGGACGTGCGGTGCAGGGCTACCCCTTGCACACCTTGGTGCGTGGCCGCTTTGTGATGCGGGATGGTCACTTGGTGAGCGAGGCGGCGGGTTGGGGCAAATCGGTCAAGAGCGTGCAACGCATGCCCAAGCCGCAGCCTAAAAACACCGAGCATTACACCCAAGCCATCCTCACCACGCCCAAGGGCTTGCCCACCAACGCCTTGCCAACGGGGGCCTGAGATGTCGCTGATTCAACTCTCCGATGTGAGCTTGCAATACGGTGCGGGTACCGTGGCGCTGGACCACACCGACTTGCACATCAACCCCTCCGAGTTTGTGGCGCTGGTGGGGCCCAGCGGGTGTGGGAAATCCACGATTTTGAAATTGGTGGCGGGTTTGTTGGCACCGAGTTCTGGCGGCGTGATTGTGGGCGGGCGCGAGGTGGGTGTGCTGGGGCGCAGTGGCCAAGCGGCCAGCGGGGTGCGCATTGGCATGGCGTTTCAAAACCCCACCATGCTGCCTTGGCTGACGATTCGCGAGAACGTGTTGATCCCCTTGAAGATCGTGCAGCCGTTTCGCCAAGACTATGCCAAGAAGAAACACACCGAGTTCGCCGAGCGCGCCGATGCACTGCTGGCGCAAGTGGGCTTGAAAGGCTTTGGCGACAAGCGGCCTTGGCAGTTGTCGGGGGGCATGTTGCAGCGCGCCTCGCTGTGCCGTGCGCTCATCCATGAGCCACAACTGCTTTTGCTGGACGAACCCTTTGGTGCCCTTGATCAGTTCACCCGCGAGGAGCTGTGGTCGATCATGCAAAACCTGTGGATGACCCACCAGCCCACCGTGTTGTTGGTGACCCATGACTTGCGCGAGGCCGCCTATTTGGCCACCCGCATTTGTGTGATGACCTCGCGCCCAGGGCGCATTTTGCAAGACAGCCCGGTGCCTTTTGAGCGCCCACGTACGCTAGAAAAAAGCTACTCACCCGAGTTCGCCAGCCTGGTGCAACAACTGCGCATGTGCATCGCCCAAGCCCGCACCGAAGACGACCCATCCGCCCACCCCGCGAATTCGGCCAAGGCCTCTACCCCTGAAAGCGTGTCATGAGCCAGTTGTCTAAAAACATCCAACACAACGTGCTGTCAGCGTTTGTGCTGATCGGTTTTTTTGTGCTTTGGGAAATGGCCTGTGTGGCTTTGGGTGTCTCTGATTTGGTCTTGCCCAAACCCAGTCAAATTGCGGTGGTGCTGTGGCAAAAAATGCCGCTGCTGTGGCCGCACACGGTGCAAACGCTTTACACCACCGTGGTGGGCTTTGCCATTGGTGTGCTGGTGGGCGTGCTGTTGGGCGCGGTGATTGGCTCGTCCAAGCTGGCGTATGACGTGGCCTATCCGCTGTTGGTGGGATTCTCCAGCATCCCGAAGGTGGCGGTGGTGCCGATTTTTGTGGTCTGGTTTGGCTCGGGCACGGTGCCCGCCATCTTGACCTCGGCGGTGATCTGCATCTTCCCGGTGGTGGTGAACGTGGCCACCGGCTTGGCCACCACCGAGCCCGAGCTGGAAGACGTGTTTCGGGTGCTCGGTGCGTCCAAGCTCGACATCTTGTGGAACGTGGGTTTGCCACGCGCGCTGCCGTATTTGTTTGCCTCACTCAAGATCGCCATCACCTTGGCGTTTGTGGGCACTGTGTTGTCGGAGACCGTGGCGGCCAACAAAGGCATTGGCAACGTGATGATCATTGCCAGTGGCAACTTTGACGTTCCCATGGTGTTTGCGGGCTTGTTCATCCTGGCAGTGTTGGGCATTGCCTTGTACGCCGTGTCTGCATTTTTTGAACTGCGTATGACCGGTTGGACCCAGCGCAAGAATGACTTTTCGCTGAGTTGATCACTGCCGAGTCACCCCATCCAATGTCTCGTTGTGCTGAATGTTCGAAGGATTCCCATGGTTGAAAAAATTCGCATCACTGCCGCAGGCTTCACTTTTGTGGCCCACACCCACCCGGATGCGCCGCAGACAGTGGCCGCGTTTAAAAAATTGCTGCCTTACCGCCAGCAACTCATCCATGTGCGCTGGAGCGGCGAGGGCGTGTGGGTGCCGCTGGGCGACTGGTCACCTGGTTTGCCTTTTGAAAACCACACCAGCCACCCCTCAGTCGGCGACATCTTGTTTTACCCCGGGGGCTACAGCGAGACCGAAATCATCTGGGCCTACGGCGCATGCAGCTTTTCCAGCAAGCTGGGCCAATTGGCCGGTAACCACTTTTTGACGGTGGTGGAAGGGCGCGAACACTTGGCCGCCATGGGCAAAAAAATTCTCTGGCAGGGCGCACAAGACGTGCTGTTTGAGGCCATCGGCTGAAACATGCACAGCCGCACGAGGCGGCTCTGTCAAGTGCATGATGGTGGGGTTTAAAGTTTGACGCCTGCGCCCTTGACCGCAGGTGCCAAGGTCTCCACCTGATCCCTCACATACGCCGTGAAGCTGGCGGTTGAACTTGGCGTGAGGGTGATCCCCAGGTCCAGCATGCGTTTTTTGAAGTCGGCTTGCGCCATCACCTCGTTGCTCGCACTGTGAATGCGGGTCACCACGTCAGCGGGCATTTTGGCGGGGCCAGACACGCCAAAGAAGTTGTCGAGCACAAGCTTTCGGTAGTTGCCCAACTCGGTGATGCTGGGCACATCGGGCACGAGCACAGAGCGTTTGGCCGAGGTCACGGCCAGAGGTACCAGCTGGCCGGTTTTGAAGTACGGCACATAAGCGGTCAACACATCCATACCCACCGGGATGACGCCCGAAATCAAATCGGTGGTCATGGGTGCACCACCTCGGTAAGGCACGTGCACCATGTTGAGGGCCAACTCTTTCTTCATCAACTCGCCGTAAATGTGGCCAATCGATGCCGGGCCACCCGAGCCAAAGTCCAGCCGGCCTTCTTTGCGGGCGTAGGCTTGCAGGTCATTGAGGCTGCGGATGCCCGACGCCGGGTTGGCCATCACCACACAAGGCGCCGCACCAATCGAGGCGATGTGGGTGAAGGCTTCTACCGGGTCGTACGGTTGTTTTTCCAGCGCAAATGGCCCAATGGAAATCGGCGTGGAGTTGGAGAGCATCAACACATAGCCATCGGCGGGGGACTGCGCCACAAAGCTGCCTCCCACGCTGCCACCCGCGCCAGGGCGGTTGTCCACCACCACGGGTTGCCCTAACTTGATGCTGAGTTGTTCAGCCATCACGCGGGCCACGATGTCGCTGGCACCGCCCGGGGGAAAGGTCACCACCAGCTTGATGGGTTTATCGGGCCAGGCCGCATGTGCGGGCAGGGCCAGCGCAGCCACGCTGGCGGTGAGTGCATGCAAGGCCTTGCGGCGTGTGAGGCCCGCAGAAGAATGGCGTGTGGACATGGGGACCTTTCAACGTGCGCAGCACGTGGTTTTTGACAAGACAGAACGGAGACTTCAACAGGGATTTACATAGCAAAGAGTGTGCCGAAAAACGCCAAGTTCTGGGTTAATCTTGGCCTACGCAAAGGAAACGTCACGATGAAGATCAGAATTTTGGGGGCCGGACCTGCAGGTTTGTATTTCGCAGCCCTGATGAAGCAACTCGACCCGACGCACGACATTGAAATTTTTGAACGCAACCCGCGTGACGCCACCTGGGGTTTTGGCGTGGTGTTCTCCGACCGCGCACTGGACTTTTTACGCGCCGACGACGAAGCGCTGTACCAGTACCTGACCCCACATCTTGAGAACTGGCCCGACATCACGGTGGTGCACAACGACACCACCATTCCGATTGCAGGCAACGGCTTTGCTTCGATTGGTCGCCTGGAGCTGTTGACGCTGCTGTTTGTCTACGTGGAGAAACTGGGTGTTCCCATCCATTTCGACACCGACATCACCAGTTTGGCGCAACTGGGCAAGGCCGATTTGGTGGTGGGGTCCAGCGGCGCCTTCTCGTGGCTGCGCACAGAAAACGAGGACAAGTTTCAAACCACCACCGATTGGCGACCCAACAAGTTCATTTGGTACGGCACGACCCAGCCCTTCAACAGCCTGACCCTGACCTTTCGCGAAACCGAGCACGGCGTGTTCTGCGCCCACCATTACCGCTACCGCCCCGACATGAGCACCTTTTTGGTGGAGGTCACGCACGACACCTGGGAGCGCGCAGGCTTTGCCACCATGAGCCCTGAAGACACCATCCAGCGCTGCGAGCAGGTGTTTGCCAAAGACTTGAAGCAGCACCCCATCATCAGCAACCACTCGCATTGGCGCAACTTCCCGGCCATCTGGAATGAACGCTGGAGTTTTGACAACGTGGTCTTGATCGGTGATGCGCTGCGCACCGCACATTTTTCGATTGGCTCGGGCACCCGTTTGGCGATGGAAGACGCGGTGTCTTTGTACAAAGCCTTCAAAGAGCTGGGGGCTGATGTGCCCGCCGCCTTGGCGCGCTTCCAGGAAACGCGTTTGCCCCCGATGAAAAAGATTTGGGATGCGGCCAATGTGAGCATCCGTTGGTACGAAGAGATGGACCAGCTGGTGCCCGCGCTCAGCCCGGTGGAGTTTGCCTACAGCTACATGACACGCACCGGCCGCGTCAGCCACGCCGAGATGATGCGGCGTGACCCTGCATTGGCCAATGCCTACGAAGCTTTGCATCCCGAAGTGGCCGCATAAAGCAAACAGCCACACCACACACAGACACCCCACACAAAGAGGCAAGACATGGACGGATTCATGGGATGGCCGCTGGAACTCTCCCAGCGCTACAAACAACAAGGCATTTGGGAGGGGCTGACCATTTCTGAAATGGTCGAGCGCAGCGCCCGCCAGCGGCCCGACCAAGTGGCCGTGACCCAAGCCGGGCAAACGCTCACCTACGCCCAGTTGATTGACCGCTCCAAGCGCTTGGCGGTGGGCTTGCACCGTGCGGGATTACAAGCACAAGACCGCGTGGTCATGCAGTTGCCTAACTCGATCGAGTTTGTGGTGACCTATCTGGCTTTGAATTGGATCGGCGCCATTCCTGTGATGGCCTTGCGCGCCCACCGGCATGCCGAGGTGCGCCACTTCATCCGCGCTTCAGGGGCTGTGGCCTACATCGTGCCCGGCGTGGTGGGGAACTTTGACTTTCGCAGCATGGCGCAAGAGGTCGCGCCAGAGTTTGCCCATCTGACGCATGTGTGGGTGGCCGGCGAGCCCTTGTCTGGGCAATTCGCCTTGATGGCCCATCTGGCGCAAGACCTGTCGGCCAACGAGGTGGACCAGGTGTTGCAAGGCCTCAAGCCCGACCCAGACCAGGTGGCCACCATGCTGTTGTCCGGGGGCACGACGTCGATGTCCAAGCTGATTCCGCGCACCCACAATGACTACGTGCTCAACGCCAAGTTGTGCGGCGCGGCCACGGCCTTCAACCCAGACACGCGCTTCATGGCCATCTTGCCTTTGGCGCACAACTACAACCTGGCGTCGCCGGGTATCTTGGCCACGTTTTATTACGGCGGCACGGTGGTGTTGTCGGAGGGCACCAGCAGCGAAGAAATTTTCCAGCTCATCCAAGATTGGCGTGTGACCGTGGTGGCGGCCGTGGTGCCCTTGATCATCAATTGGTTGAACTCGGACCTCTACCAGCAATACGACCTGTCTTCTTTGCGCGTGGTGCAAAACGGGGGGGCACGTTTGCCCACCGAGCTGCGCATGCGTTTGCGCGAGCGTTTGCATTGCATTCCGCAAGAAATTTATGGCACCGCCGAGGGCTTGATCAACATGACGCGGCTGGACGACAGCGAGGACATGCTGCTCAACAGCTCGGGTGCGCCGGTGTCGGACTTGGACGAAATCCGCGTGGTCGATGACGATGGCCACGACGTACCCGATGGGGTGCCCGGCGAACTGGTGACGCGTGGTCCTTACACCATTCGCGGCTACTACATGGCGCCAGAGAAAAATGCCGAGGCCTTCATGGAGGGCGGCTGGTACCGCATGGGTGACATCGTGCGCCGCGAGGGCCGTTATGTGTTCACCGAGGGGCGACGCAAAGACCTGATCAACCGTGGTGGCGAGAAGATCAGCTGCGACGAAGTGGAGAACTTGATCTTGACCCACCCCAAGGTCAAATCAGTCGCCTTGGTGGCCATGCCCGACCCGGTGTTCGGTGAGAAAGCCTGCGCCTGTGTCGTGACCAAGACTGGGCAAAGCCTGAGCTTTGAAGAGCTGGTGACGCACTTGAAGACGCTGCAAATCGCCTCGTTCAAACTGCCCGAGCGCTTGGTGGTGATGGACGCTTTTCCGGTCAGCCCGGTGGGGAAAATTCTCAAGCGTGAGCTGCGCGACCACGTGGCGACGCTCTGAAAAAAGCCACGGTGTTGAGGCCGTGGCTTGCTCGTCAGCGAGACGCGCTCACGCCATGCTGTGCGTCAACTCGCCAATGTCTTCAATCCAGAGCTTCACCACGTCGCCCGATTTGAGGAAGAGCTGACGGCCCATGCCCACGCCCGCAGGGGTGCCGGTGAGCACCAAGTCGCCGGGGTACAAGGTGACGCGCTCTGACAGGGCCGAAATTTGTTCTGCGATGTCAAAGATGAGCTTGCTGGTGTTGGAGTCTTGCATCAGCACCCCATTCACCCACAGCTTAAGGTCTAAGTTGTGCGGGTTCTTGATTTGCTCGCTGGGCACGATCCAAGGGCCAAGCGGACAGGCACCGTCAAAACATTTTTGACCAATCCAGTCGATGTGAAACGGTGCAGAGGGAGGAATCTTGTGGCGCTTCATCATGTCGCGTGCCGACAAGTCGTCGGCAATCGTGTAACCCGCCACATACGACAGGGCTTTCTCAACCGACACGTTTTTCGCCACTTTGCCGATCACAGCGACCAATTCAACTTCCCAGTCCATGGCTTTGGAGTAGGGCGGAATTTTGACCTTGGCACCAGGCCCCACGATGGAGGCCCGTGTGCTCTTCATGAAGTGCCAGGGCTTTTCGCCCATCTCTTTGATGGTCGGGCCTGGGGGCTGGTTCATCACACGTTCCATCTCTTGCATGTGGTCGGTGTAGTTGGCGCCTGCGCAATACATGTCGCCGGGGTACAGCACAGGGGCCAGCAGCTTGGTTTTTTTCAGCGGTATGCCTTGCATGCGGCTTTTGCCGGTGCTGATCTTGCGCTCGAATTCCACCAAGGCTTTCTTGGCCTGCGCCCAATCGGCCAACACACCCATGACGGTGGCGTAGGCCGCCGTGGCGGTGACTTTTTGCACGTCATAGACGGTGTCGCCCACCAGCACGCCGGCGCGGGCTTCTTTGTTGATTTGGTAGCTCAGGAGTTTGTAGGTAGACATAAATGGCGATGAAAAGAAAAGTGGGTCAGTCGTGCGAGTCGGCGCTGTCGGTGGCGATCACGTCGTTGCCAAACTTGTCGCCCCCATTGAAGAAGTGGTTGATGGTGCGTTCTTCGTGTTGAATTTCCCACCAATTGAAGTCGAGGTCTTGCATGTAAAACCCATAGGCGCCATGGCGTTCACGCACGCTTTGGATTTTGCGAATGCCATAAGTCTCTTGAGACGCCACTGCCGCAGCATGGGCCGCATCCACCTCTTCACGTGTGGCCACGTTCAGCCCCCAGTGCGTGAGTACGTGTTGGTTGGGCACGTTCTCGCCAATGCACACGCACACGATGTACATGCCCGAGTTCAGGCGCACCATCATGGCGGGCTTGGCGTGGCGCACCACGTCCAGCCCCAAGAACTCTTCGTAGAAGGTGCGGGTGTTGGCCAAGTTGCGGCACAGCAAAGTGCCGTGCGACAGCAGCAAAGGGTGAACGACGGCCATACGCTCAGGGGGCCATCAGCTTGGTGCCAGGGGCGGCGAATTCACGTGGCCACACCACCTGCCATTTGCCGTTTTGCACTTGCTTGACGCGGTACAAGTCGGTGCCCTTCATGAAGTTGTTGGTGCCGTCCCAGCGGACTTTGCCAATGATGGTGTCGACTTGGTTTTTCTTGAGCCAGGCGGCCAGGGTTTTGTCGTCCAGGCTCTTGGTGGCATTCACAGCCGCATCCATGACTTGCCAAGTGGCGTAGGCGACAGCGGCAATCAACTCGACCGAACTGTCGGGCAGGTTGGCTTTGGTGGCGCGTTCGTTGAACTGTTTGACAAACTCAGCCGCCACTGGGTTGCTGGTGAAGGGGGCGTGTTCTTCAAACACGGTCAGGGCCAGCACACCTTTGCCGTCGGGCGACTTCAGCATGGGGCCTGAGGCAGGGAAAGCAATGAAGAACTGCGGCGGCACGTAGTCGATCTTTTTCATGGCGTCGAGCAGCAAGTTGCCATCCAAGCCCACGCCACCCACCCACACCATGTCGGGCTTGGCTTCTTTCACACGGGCCGCAATGGCACCGAAGTCCCGGTTGCCAAACTCCCATTCCAGGTAGGTGGCTTCGGTCATGCCGCGTTTCTTCAGCACCTCGCGTGCCCCTTGGGTCACGAAATGCACCGAGGGAAATTTGCTGGTCAACATGGCCACGGTTTTGGGTGGTTTGTTGCCCGAGCCCACGGCGTCGAACACCAAGTTGGGCCACACCGTTTCAATCTCATACGACTGGCCGCCGACTGAGAACAGCATGTCGTACTTGGCCAAGGAGGGCAAGCCAAATGTGTTGTGCAGCAAAAGTTTGTTGTAGCGCTGGGCCACGCCCATGGCCGACAAGATGGACCCTGTGGCATAGGGGCCCACGATCAGGTCGACCTTTTCAGAGGTGATGAGTTGCTCATACAGCGTGCGTGTCACGTCTGGCTTGGACTGGTCGTCTTTGAGCACCCATTCCACCGGGCGGCCGAGCCAGCCGCCGCGCTTGTTGAGCTGCTCGATGTAGATGTCACCGGCGATTTTTTGCATCACCGCCGTGGCGCTCAGTGGGCCGGTCAAGGCCAAGGTGCTGCCCACGCGAATGGGCGCGGTGTTGGGCGCTTGTGCGTGAGCGCCAGCGGCTAAAAGGGTTGCTGCGCCCAGTACCAGCGTGCGTAGCCAGCGTTGAATTTGAATTGCCATGGGTGTGTCTCCAAAAAGGTGAGGGGGTTGCTGCGTTTATGTTTTGAGTTCTTGCAGGTTGGCGGCGTCGCCTTCTTCTTCCATGGTGAAGCGGTCACCAAAGTCAAAGAAGTCGTCGTGTTGAAAACCGTTGGCGTAGTGCTGAATCTCCCACCAGTTGTGGTCGAGGTCTTCCAGGTAGAAGGAATACACGCCATGCATTTCTTGCTGAGGCAGCACTTGGCGAATGCCGTATTTCTCTTTGTGCTCGATGGCCTTGGCATGGGCTTGGTCCACTTCTTCACGGGTGAGCACATCCACGCCCCAGTGGTTGAGCAAGCTGCAGGGGTGAATTTGGTCGCCCACTTCCACGCAGACGATGTGAAAGCGCATGCCGCCGCGAATCACCATCGCAGGTTTGCCGTGACGCACGCACTCGAGCCCCAAAAATTCTTCGTAAAAACGTCGTGATGCTTTGAGGCTGTAACACTCCAGCGTGCCGTGGCTCATGCAATAGGGCTTGATCACAGAGTTGTGCTGGGGCATGCCAACGGTGCAGTTTTCGGGCAGCATGAAAGGTCTCCTTGAAGTGAATTAAGACGCCACGTGGGCGCCATCGGCTTGGCTTAAAAATGAGTCGGCAAAGAAGGCGTCGTCGGACAAGTGCGCCAGCGCCACAAAGTCACGCCGTGCAGACTCCACCATGATGGGCGCACCGCAGGCATAGACCTGGTGTTGACTCAAGTCGGCAAAGTCTTGCAACACGGCTTGGTGCACCAAGCCCGTTCGGCCTGACCACAGATCGTCGGGCGTGGCCTCGCTCAACACCGGGATGAACTGGATGTGGGGGTGTTGCTGGGCCCACGCCTGGGCTTGTTCCAACGCATACAAGTCGGCCTTGCGGCGTCCGCCCCAATACAGGTGGATGGGACGTCTCATGCCTTGGTCCAAGCTGTAAAGCAACAACGACTGAATGGGGGCAAAGCCTGTGCCCGAGGCCAACAAGATCATCGGGACCGTGCTGTCTTCGCGCAGGTAAAACGAGCCCAAGGGCATTTCGATCTTCCAGATTTCGCGCGGCTTGAGGGGGCCAAACACATGGTCGGTGAACACTCCCCCTGGCATGTGGCGCAAGTGCAATTCAAGCTGGCGCACGCCTTCGGCCTTGGGTGGGTTGGCGATGGAGTAGCTGCGGCGCAAGCCGTCCGGGCGCAGCACGTCGATGAACTGGCCGGCACGAAACTGCACAGGTTCGTTGGCGGGCAAGCCTAAGGTGATGATGCGCACATCGTCGGCCACTTGTTTGAAGTCCAGCACCCGCGCGGGCATCTGTTGCGGTTTGAGGTGGCGGTCGGGGTCTATCTCTTCAACCTCCACCACCACATCGCTCAAAGGCTTGGCGCAGCACAGCAAGGCGAAGCCCTGTTCGCGTTCAGCTTCAGACAGGTATTTGACGTGGGCGCCGCCAAAGTCCACCTGGCCCGAGGTGACCTTGCCTTTGCAGGTGCGGCACATGCCCGAGCGGCAACTGAACGGCATGCGCAGACCGGCGGCCAGGCCTGCTTTGAGAATTTCTTGTTCTGAATCGCAATCAAACCGACTACCGCTGGGCTGCAAGGTGACAGAGAAGGCCATGGACAAACAACTACTTTTCAAATGATCGACAACGACCACTAGTGTTGTTCACAAAGTGGGCAAGTCGAGCCTAGGACATACCCGAGACATTCAAGTCACAGGTGTGACGCACAAGTCGCTTGAATTGACGGTGTTTTTCCAGTCGGGTCACTCACGCGCCATCTTTCAACACCTGCCGCAAAAAGCGTGTGGGCAAAGTGGGCCCCAGGCCTTGGTAGCCCGGCATCTCCAGCTTCATTTGTTTGACC
>CANFJA010000049.1 GCA_947447235.1 Comamonadaceae bacterium | reverse complement strand
TAGATACAGCCCCTCACCTCATAGCGCTGCACCATGTCCAAACGCGATTTTTACGAAATTCTCGGCGTCCCCAAAAACGCCAGCGAAGAAGAGATCAAAAAGGCCTATCGCAAATTGGCGATGAAGTACCACCCTGACCGCAACCAGGGAGACAAAGCCAAAGAAGCCGAAGCCAAATTCAAAGAGGCCAAAGAGGCCTACGAGATGATGTCTGATCCGCAAAAGCGTGCCGCCTACGACCAGTACGGACACGCCGGTGTCGACCCCAATATGCGCGGCGGCCCTGGGGGCGCTGACTTTGGCGGCGGTTTCGGCGAAGCCTTTGGCGACATCTTTGGTGACATTTTTGGGCAAGCCCGTCGCGGCGCGGGGGGACGTCAGGTCTACCGTGGCAACGACTTGAGCTATGCGCTGGAGATCACGCTGGAAGAAGCCGCCAACGGCAAAGACGCACAACTGAAAATTCCCAGCTGGGACGAGTGCGACCCCTGCCATGGCACAGGCGCCAAACCCGGCACCTCGCCCAAGACCTGCAGCACCTGCCATGGCAGCGGCCAGGTGCAAATGCGCCAAGGTTTTTTCAGCGTGCAGCAAACCTGTCCGCATTGCCGCGGCACAGGCAAGATCATTCCCGACCCCTGCACCAGCTGCCATGGGCAAGGCAAGATCAAGCGCCAAAAAACCCTCGAAGTCAAAATCCCCGCGGGCATCGACGACGGCATGCGCATCCGCAGCACCGGCAATGGCGAACCCGGCACCAACGGTGGCCCACCGGGTGACTTGTTCATCGAGATTCGCATCAAGAAGCACGACATCTTCGAGCGCGATGGCGATGACCTGCACTGCTCGGTGCCCATCAGTTTCACCACTGCGGCCTTGGGTGGCGAAATCACCGTGCCGACCTTGGCCGGCGAAGCCGCCATTGACATTCCTGAGGGCACCCAAAACGACAAGCAATTCCGCTTGCGTGGCAAAGGCCTCAAAGGTTTGCGTTCGAGCTTTCCAGGCGACCTGTACTGCCACATCACGGTGGAGACGCCCGTCAAGCTCACCGAGCACCAACGCAAGTTGCTCAAAGAGTTGGACGAATCGCTGAAAAAAGGGGGCTCTAAGCACTCACCGGTCGAAGGCGGTTGGGCCGATAAGCTCAAGCGATTTTTCAGCTGAGTTCATGCACGTGGTCTGAGAGGGCCCGCCATGCCTGAGGCAACGCCTCGCATTCGGGGGATACTTCAGCCATGAGCGTCAACATCACTTTCTTGGGTGGCACCGGCACCGTCACCGGTTCCAAATATTTGGTCGAGCATGCAGGTCAGCGCCTTCTGGTCGACTGCGGCTTGTTCCAAGGCTACAAGCAGCTGCGTTTGCGCAACTGGTCGCCCTTGCCAGTGGCGCCGCTGGATGTGCAAGCCGTCATCTTGACCCATGCCCACTTAGACCACAGCGGATATCTGCCGCTGCTGGCGCGCCAAGGGTTCACGGGTCGCATCCATGCCACGCCAGCCACCTGTGATTTGTGCGCCATTCTGTTGCCCGACAGCGGCCATATCCAAGAAGAAGACGCCGCTTTTTTGAACCGCCATGGCATGTCCAAGCACAGCCCGGCCTTGCCGCTCTACAGCAAGCACGATGCCTTGGTCAGTTTGAACCTGCTGCATGCCGAAAGCCTGGGTCACACCTTCTCGCCCATTCCCGGTTGGAAAGCCACCTTCTCGAGCGCTGGTCACATCTTGGGCGCCGCCAGTGTGCTGCTGGAAGTGGCGGGTCGGCGTATTCTGTTCAGCGGCGATTTGGGGCGTCCCGACGACTTGCTCATGAACCCGCCCGATGCGCCGCCCAACGCGGACACGGTGCTGATCGAGTCCACCTACGGCAACCGCCAACACCCACACGACAACGTGTTGGCCGAGTTGGGCCCCGCACTCAAGCGAGCCGCTGCGCGCGGCGGTGTGGCCGTGGTCCCCGTGTTTGCCGTGGGCCGTGCGCAAGCCCTGCTCTACGCCATCGCCCTGCTCAAACAACGCGGTGAGATACCCCATGGCTTGCCGATCTTTTTAGACAGCCCCATGGCCGTGCACACCACCGAGTTGATGCAGCGTCACCCTGAAGCACATCGACTGGACGCACAAGCCCTCAAAGCCATGCAGCATGTGGCCACCATGGTGGAGACGCCCGAGCAATCGAAAGCCTTGTCCAAACGACATGGGCCCATGGTGATCTTGTCGGCCAGTGGCATGGCCACCGGCGGGCGGGTGTTGCACCACTTGGCACACCACCTGCCAGACCACCGCAACATGGTGGTGCTCACCGGCTACCAAGCGCCCGGCACACGCGGTGCCACCTTGGCCCAAGGCAGCGCCACGCTGCGCATCCACGGTCGAGAGGTGAATGTGCAAGCCGAGGTGGTACAGCTCGCATCGTCCTCGGCCCATGCCGATGCCAATCAATTGCTGGACTGGCTGCGCCGCATGAAGAAAGCCCCCGATCAGGTGTATGTGGTGCATGGCGAGCCCGAAGCCGCCGACGCCCTGCGCCAGCAGATTGAACACAGCCTGAAGTGGCGCGCCCTGGTGCCCGAGTTGGGCAGCACCTGGCCCACCTGAGCGCCCCGTCCATCCACACACCCCTTGCTGAGTTCATCCCCATGCGTTTGATGTTCATCGACCCGCCCAAGCGCACACCCCGCAGCGCCCTGAGCTTGGTGCTGCTGGCCAGTGTTTGGCTGGCCGTGCTGGGCAACCTCGCGTTGTGGCGGAGTTTGATGGAACTGCCAGACCTCACAGGCTGGCGGGGTGTGGTGTTTGGCGTGGCCTTTGCGCTGATCATTGGCAGTGTGCTGACTGCTTTGCTGTCACTCTTGGCTTGGCGCTGGACCTTGAAGCCCGCCATCAGCTTTTTGCTGTTGTGCGCAGGCTTTGCGACGCACTACATGCTGAGTTACGGCATCGTGGTGGACACGCCCATGCTGATCAATGTGCTGCAAACCGACAGCCGTGAAGCGCATGACCAACTCAGCCTGGGGCTGGCCCTGACGGTGGCAGCATTGGCGGGTCTGCCCCTGTGGTGGCTGTGGCGCCAAGCGTGGGCGCCATTGGGCTGGGGCCAACTGGCTTGGCGCAATGTGGGGGGATGTGTGGCCGGCTTGTTGGTGGCGTTTGGCATCACCCAAGCTGTGTTTCAAGACTTTGCGTCTTTGATGCGCAATCATCCGCAACTGCGCTACCAAATCAACCCACTCAACAGTGTGTATGCCATTCTTGATTTGACCGTCATTCCGTCTGAACACCGCAGCGGCCCCCTGCACACCTTGGGCGAGGATGCGCGCATCGCCCCACGCTCAGCCAAAGCGGCAGACGCGCAACACCCCCCTTTGTTGGTGTTGGTCTTGGGCGAAACAGCACGTGCCAAAAACTTCTCACTCAATGGCTACGAGCGCCTCACCAACCCTTTGTTGGCCCAAGAAAACGTGGTGAGTTTCAGCCATGTCACCTCGTGCGGCACCAGCACGGCCGAGTCGGTGCCGTGCATGTTCTCGCACCTCGGGCGTGAAGGTTTTGCGCAGCGCCAACACGAATCTGAAAACCTGCTTGATGTGTTGCAACGCGCAGGCTACGCCGTGCTGTGGATGGACAACCAATCGGGCTGCAAAGACCAGTGCGACCGCGTCGCCAACGTCAACACGTCTTCGCTCAAAGTCCCCGGGGAGTGCGAGGATGGCGAATGCCGCGACACGGTGATGCTCACACGCATCGAGGCTGAGCTGGCCAAGCTTCCTGCCGAGAAACGCGCGCGCGGCACGGTGGTGGTGATGCACCAAATGGGCAGCCATGGGCCGGCGTACTTCAAACGCACGCCTGCCGCATTCAAAACCTTTCAGCCGGAATGCCAAGACAACTCGCTGTCCCGGTGCGAACGTCAGCAGGTGGTCAACGCCTACGACAACACCATCGTCTTCACCGACTACTTTTTGTCACGCCTCATTGGCTGGCTCAAGACCCAAGAAAAAACCAGCACGCCCGCCATGCTCTATGTGTCCGACCATGGCGAGTCTTTGGGCGAGAACAACCTGTATTTGCACGGCTTACCCTTTGCCATGGCACCTGATGTGCAAAAGCATGTGGCCATGATCAGTTGGTTGTCGCCGGGCTTTGAACGCTGGAGCGGCGTGAGCACCGCATGCCTGAAACAACAGCGTGACCGTGCGCTCTCGCACGACCATTTGTTCCATTCGGTGCTGGGTGCCATGGCCGTGCACACCCGCGTGTACCAAGCCGAGCGGGATTTGTTTGTGGCCTGTCAGGGCCGCTGAGAATTTACAAAAAGCGGTCGAGCAATTTGCGGGTGTGTCGATCGAGCGAGGGCAGGTCGCGAATGAGAAACTGCACGCCGTGCGCATCGGCCACGATCAAGGTGGTGGGACTCAAGCGGCGAATGTCCTCTTCGCCTTTGAGCACCAACTCTGCGGCGCCTCGGTTGGTTTGCACCCGCCAAGTGCTGGGGGTCGAAAAACTGTTCACCCCATCCAAGCGCATGATCTCGGGCATGAACTCACGCCCTTGCAGCGCCTGCTCCACCAAGCTGCGTTCGTGCGCCGGCACTTGTGCCAAGTTGTCGATCCAAACCAGCTCTTTGCCCTCTGGGCTCAAGATGGAGATGCTGCGTTGTGGATCGGCAATTGGAAAAGCCCGCACCACCACAGCCCCCGTGTGCTGTGTGCCATCGGGCAGGGTCACGGTGAGCTTGCCAAAGGCGTCGAGGCTGAGTTGAAACGAGGCACTCACAGCATCTCCTCCTTGCGTGCACGTTCAAGATTGACTGAGGCCACTTCGGCATTTTTGGCTTGGGCTTCGTACAAGCGCCAGTAAGCCCCTTGATGCGCCATCAGGGTGTCATGGTCACCCTCTTCCACCATCACGCCCTGCTCCATCACCACCAAACGGTCGGCTTTGTTGAGGGTCGACAAGCGGTGCGCAATTGCAATCGTGGTGCGGCCTTGCACCAGGTTGTCCAAGGCCTTTTGAATTTCTTGCTCGGTTTCGGTGTCCACCGAGGCGGTGGCCTCGTCCAGGATCAGAATGCGTGGGTTGATCAGCAAAGCCCGCGCAATCGAGATGCGCTGGCGCTCGCCGCCAGACAAGCCCTGACCCCGCTCACCCACCAGCGAGTCATAGCCTTGCGGCAAACGCAAGATGAACTCGTGGGCATGGGCGGCACGGGCAGCTGCCACGATCTCTTCACGCGTGGCTTCAGGCACACCGTAGGCAATGTTGTCAGCGATGGTGCCAAAGAACAAGAACGGCTCTTGCAACACCAAACCAATGTGGCTGCGGTAGTCGGACAAGGCGATGTTGCGGATGTCGATGCCGTCGACCTTGATGGCGCCTTCGCTCAAATCGTAAAAGCGGCAAATCAGGTTCACCAAGGTGCTCTTGCCCGAGCCGCTCTGGCCCACCAAACCAATCATCTCGCCGGGACGGATGCTCAGGTTCAGGTTGCGGATGACGGCGCGGTTGCCATAGCGAAAACCAGCGTCTTGGATGTCGATGCGGCCTTGCAAAGGCGTGGGGAGTTTTTGCGGTTGCGTGGCTTCGGGCACGCTCGACACATGGTCCAAGATTTCAAAGATACGCTTGGCGCCAGCCGCTGCCTTTTGGGTGTGCGAGACGATGCGACTCATCGAATCGAGCCGTGTGTAAAAGCGCCCGATGTAGGCCAAAAAGGCGGTCAACACGCCCACCGTGATTTGGTGGTGCGACACCAACCAAATGCCAAAGCCCCACACCACCAGCAAGCCCACCTCGGTCATCAGCGTGACCGTGGGCGAGAACAAGGACCAGACAAAGTTGATGCGGTCATTCACCGCCAGGTTGTGTTTGTTGGCGTCACGAAACCGGTTGGCTTCGCGCGTTTCTTGCGCAAAAGCCTTGACCACACGAATACCGGGAATGGTGTCGGCCAACACATTGGTCAACTCCGACCACACTCGGTCTATTTTTTCAAAGCCGGTACGCAGTTTGTCGCGCACGGTGTGGATCAACCAGACGATGAAGGGCAGCGGCAACAAGGTGGCAGCAGCCAAGTGGGCATCGATGCTGATCAGAATGCCAGCGGTCATCACAATCATCAACACATCGGTGGCGAAGTCGAGCAGGTGCAGCGACAAGAACACGCAGATGCGGTCGGTCTCGGCGCCAATGCGGTTCATCAAGTCACCGGTACGCCGCCCACCAAAGTACTCGAGCGACAAACGCATCAGGTGCTCGTAGGCCGTGGTGCGCAAGTCAGCACCAATGCGCTCAGACACCAAAGCCAGAATGTAGGTCTTGGCCCAACCCAAGCACCACGCCAGCATGGCCGCGCCCAACAAGCCGCCCAGATACAGCGTGACCAAGTCGGTGTCGATGGGTTGCCCGTTTTGAAACGGAATCAAGACCTCGTCCATCAAGGGCATGGTCATGTAGGGCGGCACCAAGGTGGCGGCTGTCGAGGCCAAGGTCAACAAGAAACCCGCCAACAAACGCCACTGGTAGGGGCGGGCAAAACGCCACAGACGAAACAAGCCCCAGGTTGAGAGGGGCGCATGCTGCTCGCGGTGACAGACCGGGCACTCATCGCCAGCGTTTTCAAGCCTCAATTTGCATTGTGGGCAACGCGCCACCGACTGCGTTTGCAAACTGGCGCCATGGGTCAAGACCTCGACACAGGCCGCAAAGGTTTCTTGCAAGCGCATGGCCGTCACGTTGTGCGTGAGGGTGAAACGCCAACTGGCCAAAGCTTGGTTGGGATTGATCAAACTCAAGGTGCCCACACCGGCGTGATCGGTGTGGGTCATCGACATACCCGCCACGATGGGCCACGACGACCACTGCAGTTCTGAACCAGCCCCTGGACTGGCCGACAGCACCCGCTGGTCTGTCACAATCAAGAGTCCGCGCGCGAAATACAAATGGCGATCCAAGTCAACCTCTAGCCACGCTAAAACGTTTTCTTGGGGTGTCAGTTGTGTCAGAGCTGGAGTGTTCCAGCCTTCAGGCAAGACAACGTTGGCAAAAGCCGATAGAAAAGAATTCATTCTGGATAGTTTCCGTCTCGATTGACTGAGTCTTCATCAACGTACGGTTTAAATAGAAGCAGGAGACAAGACTTTGTTGCACCCGAGCACGATTGCAAATCATTGTATCGCCGCCCCCATGGCGCACAACGAACGTCTTGTCCCCCCCACCTCGCGCTGACCCCATGGCATTTCAAGACATCCAAATATTGCGCATGAACTATTTGCGCGGGCCCAACATCTGGACCTACCGTCCCATCATTGAGGCCCTCATCGATTTGGGCGAAATGGAAGACCACCCCTCCAACAAAATTGATGGCTTCAACGACCGTCTCAACGCTTGGTTGCCCGGCTTGGTCGAACACCACTGCGGTGTGGGACACCGTGGCGGCTTTTTAACGCGCTTGGTGGGTGGCACTTGGATGGGCCACATCATGGAGCACGTCTCCATCGAATTGCAATTGCTCGCCGGTGCACGTGCCGAGTTTGGCAAAGCCCGTGAGATCAGCAAACGCGGCATTTACAAAGTGGTGTTTCGCACCGAGCACGAAGAGCTGGGTCGTCAAAGCTTTTTGGCCGCGCGCGAAATCGTCATGGCCGCCGCCAACAATCTGCCCCATGACATGGGCGCCACCATCCAGCACTTGAAACAAGTCGCAGACAAACATTGCCTGGGACCCAGCACCGCCTGCATCGTCGACGCCGCCTTCGAGCGCAAAACCCCTTTCATTCGTTTGACCGAAGGCAACTTGGTGCAACTGGGTTACGGTGCGCGCCAACGCCGCATTTGGACGGCGGAGACCGACCGCACCAGCGCCATTGCCGAGAGCATTTCCAGCGACAAAGACCTGACCAAACGCTTGCTCACGCAATGCGGCATCCCGGTGCCCGAAGGTCAGCAAGTGCAAAGCGCTGACGAGGCTTGGGCCGCCGCCCAAGACATTGGTCTGCCCGTGGTGGTCAAACCGCTGGATGGCAACCGCGGTTGGGGCGTGTCGCTTGACGTGAACACCGAAGTCGGCGTGCGTGCCGCATGGACAGCCGCCGAGAAAGAAGGCAGCAGCGTGTTGGTTGAACGCTATGTGCGCGGTGACGAACACCGCGTGTTGGTGGTGGGCGACCGTGTGGTGGCCGCCACCCGTGGCGAAACCGCTTGCGTGATTGGCGACGGCACCTCCAGCGTTGAACAATTGATCGAGTCTCAGGTCAACACCGACCCACGCCGTGGTGAATCTGAGGGTTTTCCGCTCGACACCATCCGTCTGCGCAGTCCTCGCGGCGAAATGTCGCTGCTCGAAATTCAACGCCAAGGCTTCGAGCCTGAGAGCGTGCCCGACAAAGGCAAGAGCGTGGTGGTGCAGCGCAACGGCAACTTGAACATCGACGTCACCGACCAAGTGCACCCGGACGTGGCCGCCGTGGCCACCTTGGCAACCCGCGTGATTGGTTTGGACATCGCCGGCATCGACATCGTCACCCAAGACATCTCACGCCCCCTTGAGCAAACCGGTGGCGCCATCATCGAAGTCAACGCCGGCCCTGGCTTGTTGATGCACATCAAACCTGCCAGCGGCCAACCACGCCCCGTGGGCAAAGCCATCGTCGAACACCTGTTTGGCCCCAACGAATCAGGTCGCATCCCCGTGGTGGGCATTGTGGGCACGCAACAAACTGAGCAGTTGTCGCAGTTGGTGGCGTGGCTGCTGCATCTGTCTGGCAAGCGCACTGGCTTGGCTTGCCAAGACGGCTTGTACATGGACCAACACCGCGTGGGACAGCAAGACGGCAGAGGCTTTGACGTGGCCGAGCGCTTGCTGATCAACCGCGCGCTCGATGCCGCGGTGTTTGAAACCTCGCCCCTGCACATCCTCAACGAAGGTTTGCCCTACGACCGTTGCCAAGTGGGTGTGGTGACCAACATGCCCGCCACCGATGAGGTGTTGGTGCAACTGCACGACATCCAAACGCCCGAACAAATGCGTACCGTCATTCGCACCCAGGTCGACTTGGTGCTGCCCACCGGTGCCGCCGTGCTCAATGCCGATGATGCGGCCGTGGCTGGCTTGGCTGAGTTGTGCGATGGCGAAGTGATTTTTTACAGCACAGACCTCGACAACCCTACTTTGGTGGCGCATCGCCAACAAGGGGGCCGGGCCGTGTACTGCAAAGAGGGCCATGTGGCCTTGGCCCGAGGTGACCAAGAAACTTTGTTGTTCCACCTCGACCTCGAATTGATCGCTCGCTTGTTGAAAAACGGCTTGCACATCACCACCCTGTTGGCTGCTGTGGCCTCGGCTTGGGCATTGGACATTGCCCCATTGCTGATTCGCGCAGGCCTGAAAAATTTTGGGCAAAAGCCCCACCAAGTCGCCAAAGACGTTGCAAGGATGAATGGCTGATGGAAGTCTCTCGTATCCGCGCCCTGCGCGGTCCCAACCTCTGGTCCCGTCACACCTCCATCGAGGCCATGGTGCGCTGCAACGCCGATCAAGTCGATCTCAGTCAGCATCCCGAGTTTGAAACTCAATTGCGCCATTTGTTTCCCGGCGTTGGCAGCCTGCGCTCGACCGACCGCAAGGCCAAGCTCAGCATGGCGCACGCGCTGGAAGCTGCCACCCTGCATTTGCAAATCGAAGCCGGTTGCACGGTCACCTTCAGCCGCACCACCGCCACGCCTGAAGAAGGCTTGTTCCAGGTGGTGGTCGAGTACACCCAAGAAGAAGTGGGCTGCTTGGCCATGAAATTGGCCCGTGAACTCTGCATGGCTGCGCTCCACAACACCCCCTTCGATGTGGATGCTGCGATTGACCAACTGCATGGCTTGGACGAAGACATTCGCCTTGGCCCCTCCACCGGCTCCATCGTCGACGCGGCCTTGGCACGCGGCATTCCGTATCGCCGCTTGACCGAAGGCAGCTTGGTACAACTGGGCTGGGGCAGCAAACAGCGCCGCTTCCAAGCGGCTGAAATCGACGCCACCAGCGCCATCGCCGAATCGATCGCGCAAGACAAAGAACTCACCAAAAAATTGCTGCATGCGGCTGGTGTGCCTGTGCCCTTGGGGCGTCCAGTCATCAACGCCGAAGACGCTTGGGTGGCAGCCCAAGAAATTGGCGTGCCCGTGGTGGTCAAACCGCGTGATGGCAACCAAGGCAAAGGTGTGGCCGTGAACATCACCACCCGCGAAGGCGTGATGGAGGCTTACACCACGGCTGCCTCGTTCCGCAACGAAGTGCTGGTGGAGCGCTTCTTGCCCGGCAGCGACTACCGCTTGCTGGTGGTGGGCAACAAACTGGTGGCCGCCGCCCGCCGCGAACCGCCATTGGTGGTGGGCAACGGCAAAAACACCGTGCGCGAGTTGGTCGATCTGGTCAACGCCGACCCCCGCCGTGGCGAGGGACACGCCACTTCGCTGACCAAAATTCGCTTTGACGACATCGCCTTGGCCCGCATGAAAGAACAAGGCTACGACGCCGACTCGGTGCCTGCCAAAGGCGCACGCGTGATCTTGCGCAACAACGCCAACCTGTCCACCGGCGGCACCGCCACCGATGTGACCGACGATGTCCACCCCGAAGTTGCCCTGCGCGCAGTGGCCGCAGCTCAAATGGTGGGGCTGGATATTTGTGGCGTGGACGTGGTCTGCGAATCGGTGTTGCGCCCGCTCGAAGAACAAAGCGGTGGCGTGGTCGAAGTCAACGCCGCCCCCGGTTTGCGCATGCACCTGAGTCCCTCGTTTGGCAAAGGCCGTGACGTGGGCGAAGCCGTCATCTCCACCATGTTTCCCGATGGCGACGATGGTCGCATCCCTGTCATTGCGGTGACGGGCACCAACGGCAAAACCACCACCGTGCGCCTGACCTCGCACCTGCTGCGCGCACACGGTTTGCGCGTGGGCATGACCAACACCGATGG
>CANFJA010000048.1 GCA_947447235.1 Comamonadaceae bacterium | reverse complement strand
GCGTGTACGCCGTGTACGACTTGGGTGGCGGCACCTTTGACATTTCAATTCTGCGTCTCACCCGCGGCGTGTTTGAGGTGCTGGCCACCGGCGGCGACTCCGCCTTGGGTGGCGACGACTACGACCGTGCCTTGGCCGACCATGTTCAAGCAGCCACCGCGTGCCGCATTGAAACACCTGCAGACAAAGCCCGCGTGATGGTGGCTGCACGGGCTTGCAAAGAGGCTTTGTCGTCCAGCCAGTCCGCCACCTTTGCCGTGTCACTGTCTGGGGGGGATGTGACGCACACCGTGTCGCGTGTTGAATTTGATGCAGCCACCGCTGCGCTCACCCAGCGAACCTTGGCTGCAGTGCGCAAAGCCCTGCGCGATGCCCAACTCAGCAAAGACGATGTGCAGGGCGTGGTCATGGTCGGCGGCTCCACCCGCATGCCGCAAATCCAATCGGCGGTCGAGGCCTTGTTGGGCCGCGCCCCACTCAACAACCTCAACCCCGACGAAGTGGTGGCCCTAGGCGCTGCCATTCAAGCCAACCAATTGGCCGGCAACAACCCCGATGGTGAGTTGCTGCTGCTCGATGTGATCCCTTTGTCTTTGGGTATTGAGACCATGGGCGGTTTGTCCGAGCGCATCGTGCCGCGCAACCAAACCATTCCCACCGCCATGGCGCAAGACTTCACCACCTACCAAGATGGTCAAACCGCCTTGGCCTTGCATGTGGTGCAAGGTGAGCGCGACTTGGTGGCCGATTGCCGCAGCTTGGCCCGTTTTGAGCTGCGCGGCATCCCGCCCATGGCCGCTGGCGCTGCGCGCATTCGTGTGACCTTCACGGTGGATGCCGATGGCTTGCTCAGCGTGGCTGCGCGCGAACAAATCAGTGGGGTGGAGGCCCACATCACCGTCAAACCCAGCTACGGTTTGTCAGACGACCAAATTGCCCACATGCTGCAAGACAGCTTCAAAACTGCCGAGCAAGACATCCAAGCGCGTGCCCTGGTCGAAGCCCGGGTCGATGCGGACCGCATGTGGTTGGCCACCCAAAGTGCGCTGCAAGCCGATGGGGACTTGCTCTCCCCTGAGTCGCGTGCGCACATCGACACCTTGATGGCCGCCACCTTAGCCGCCAAAGAATTGACCGATGCGCCAGCCATTGAGGCTGCCACCGAAGCGCTCGCCAAAGGCACCGAAGCTTTTGCCGCACAACGTATGAACCGTGGAATCCAGCATGCCTTGGCTGGTCAAAACATCGAGACCCTGTAATGCCTGTTATCAAAATCTTGCCCCATGCCGAACTCTGCCCCCAGGGCGCAGAACTTCAGGTGGCTTCGGGCACCACCATCTGTGAAGCCTTGTTAGAAAACCACATCAACATTGAGCATGCTTGCGACATGAGCTGTGCCTGCACCACTTGCCATGTGGTGGTGCGAGAGGGTTTCAATTCGCTCAATGAGCTAGAAGAAACCGAAGAAGACTTGCTCGACCGCGCCTGGGGCTTAGAGCCCAATTCGCGTCTGAGTTGCCAAGCCATCGTGGCGCAGCAAAACTTGGTGGTGGAAATTCCAAAGTACACCATCAACCACGCCAAAGAAAACCACTGACCATGCGTCAAATTTTTCTAGACACCGAAACCACCGGTTTATCCGCTGATGCGGGTGACCGCATCATTGAAATCGGCTGCGTTGAATTGCTCAACCGCAAGCTCACCGGCAACAACCTGCATGTCTATTTGAACCCCGAGCGCGACAGCCATGAAGACGCGCTCAAGGTACACGGCATCAGCAACGAGTTTTTGCGCGACAAGCCCAAATTTGCCGAGGTGGCCCAGCAGTTGGTGGACTACTTGCAAGGCGCTGACATCTTGATTCACAACGCGCCTTTTGACATCAGCTTTCTCAACAAAGAACTCAGTCAGACCGGCCACTCAGCCTTCCCCAGCTTGGTCAACAGCATCACAGACACCTTGGTCATGGCCAAGGAAATGTTTCCAGGCAAGCGCAACTCTTTGGATGCTTTGTGCGACCGCTTAGAAGTAGACAACTCAGGCCGCACACTGCACGGCGCTTTGCTCGATGCCGAGCTCTTGGCCGACGTCTACATCAACATGACACGTGGACAAGACGCATTGTTGATGGAAGCAGAAACCTCCGATGACCCTGCAAACAGCACCGCTGTGCAGGTAGACCTCAGCGGGTTGGTGTTGCCCGTGATCCTCGCTTCGGAGCAAGAGCTGGCGCAACACAACGAGGTGCTCACCCAACTCGACAAGTCCAGCGGTGGGCAAACCGTTTGGCGAAGAGCCGAAATTTCTATGGCATAATTTGCCTCTTTCCAGAAATGGAAAAGGGCGGTTAGCTCAGGGGTAGAGCACTGCATTCACACTGCAGGGGTCACAAGTTCGAAACTTGTACTGCCCACCAAAAATACCTGATCAAAAAAGCACCTGGCAGAAATGCCTGGTGCTTTTTTTATGCTTCAAAGCTCTGACGTCAAGTGCGGTTTTCGGTGGACACATTCAGAGGTAATTTTTCAACTATATTCAAACATTCATCCATCCACTGTGTCACCTGCAGCAAGAGGATTTCATGAGGAAAAGATTATTAGTCACTTACGAAGTCAAAGACGCTGACTGGTGGATTTTGAACAAACTTCGGTTGTAGCGATGAAATTTTTTCTTCTCTGCGTGTGGATGCTTTTAACTTCAATTTCAATTGCCTCAGATCACTCGCCCAGGAAAGACGTTTCAGTCAAGATTCAAAAATTGGGCAATGGCTTCGAGGTGGAGGTTTCTTACTTCACGCATATGGATCTGTGCAATTCATTTGCGTTTCTGACTGACTATGAAGATGCCAGAAATATTCCGGGAATCGTTGAGTCAAATATTCTTTCCAGATCGGGCAATAAAGTTGTCGTCGAGCGAAAAGCAAGTGAGACTATTTTGCTCTTCCCTTTGGAAATAAGTTCGACCATTGAATACACAGAAATACCCTACCTCGGTCTTAATTTCGAGCAAATTCGTGGCGATAGCAAAATCTACAGAGGCACCTGGCGCTTGGAGCCAAAAGATGGATCGACGAAGTTAACGTATCTAAGTGTGATTGAACTGGATTCCGTTGTTCCTCAAATGGTGCAGCAATACTTTGTCAAAAATAGCATTCAGAAACGCTTTGAATTTATGGCGTCAAGAGCGAGACTCAAGGAACAAAAAAACAGTTCAAAGTGTCCTTGAAAGTACTTCAAACTTTAAGGATCAGTTTTGATTCATTTCAATCAAATCGCCCAACATGGATTCTTTTAGAAGTTGGCATCCTTCACTGATCACTTCAAGTATTTGAACCGTTGCTGCTTTGACGCATTGGCCGACAAGCAATCAAGGCGCAGAAATCTCGACCATGATTTCATTCCTCCTGAACATCGGCAAAGTCCAAGGTGGGTCATATCTCGACAGTTGAGGCGAGCCAATTAATTTCAGGTTTCTCTTGACTGCCCACGCAGTCAGTTCTTGCGTGTTGGATTGAACCCTTGCGACCGAATTGAAGCCTGAATATTGAAATACCGCATAGTGTTTGCTTGGGATTTCTCGCAGGCTTACAAGACTGTTTTTAGGTTTAGGAATGGACGCAAGTGTGTAGCGACTGGGCATCACAAAATGAACGCGCCATTGCTTGGCCAATTGCATGTTGGTTTGATCACTCTGCGGCTCAACAGTGACGGGGGCTGTCATTGAGATCTTGGTGGATTGGGGTTCAACGGTGACAGGGGCCGTCATGGCAATTTTTTCGCTGGTCGACGAATCTGCCACTTGGTTGTTGCCAAAAATGAAATCAGCGATCAGCCTGAAACCTTTGCTGGACGCTTCGTCCATGTCTCCCTCTGTCGTCACTTCTGCAATCAAGGTGGGCGCGTAAAGGCGTACTTCAAAGGAGCTTTCAGCCATGAGCACCTCGTATTTGGGTTCTTCAATGGCCATGGCGCGTCCGTTGAACAAAAGACCCACGAGAAGGGGAATGAGGAATTTGAATTGGGTCATGGGGCTGGTGGCTGGAGTTCAAACTCAATCCAGTGTAATTTTTTGGCTTTGAATCAGTCGGCTCCATTGCGCCCGATCTTTCAACACCATCTCTTGAAAAGCTTCGGGGCTGCCACCACCGGGCTCTGCACCAAAAGTGGCTAATTTATCGATGACGTCTTTGCTTTTGAGGGTTTGATTCAACGCTTGGTTCAATTTCATCTGAATGTTTTTAGGTAAATTCTTGGGGCCATAAAAACCCCACCAGTTGACCGATTCGAAGTCTTTCAAGCCATAGGGGCCGCCAATTTCTCGCAGAGTTGGGGTGTTGGGCAAGAGTGGTGAACGGTTTTTTCCTAAGACCGCCAGCGCCGTGAGCTTGCCGTCTTGCACATGGGACACGCCAGAAACAATGCTGTCAAACAGGACATGGATCTTTCCAGAGATCAAATCAGGAATCGACAGCCCCGAGCCTTTGTAGGGCACATGCACCATTTGCACGCCAGCCTCGACCTTGAAGGCCTCGCCAGTCAAATGCATGATGGTCCCATTGCCAGCAGAGGAGAAATTCAAAACCGTTGGGTTGGCTTTGGCAAACGATATAAAGTCTTTCAAGTTGGCACCAGGGATGGTCTTGGTCACCAAAAAAATATTCGGCGCCACTGCGCCAAAGATGATGGGCGTGAAGTCTGTGTCGTAGTTGAAGGGCACGCTTTTGTTCAGCACAGCGCCGATGGAATGGGTGCTCGAGGACGTGATCAAGATGGTGTAGCCATCAGGGTTGGCTTTGGCCACGATGTTGGAGCCAATGTTGCCTCCGGCACCGGCATGGTTTTCTACAACAACGGGTTTGCCGAGTATGTCGCCCAGTTTTTGCGCGATCGTCCTGGCGATCAGATCGGTTGACCCGGCCGCGGGAAAGGGCGTGATCAAGGTGATGGGTCGATTGGGGTAGTCGCTGGTTTGCGCTGTCGCCACCAAAGCAGAACCCAAAATCACCATCAAAGCCCACTTCATGAGCGATAGAAGTTGGAAGGAAGAAATTTTTCTCAGCGTTGGTGTCATACAGTTTTCTCTCAGGTTGGATGGCGAACAAGTTGCTGAACTGACGCTGCGTCTCCCTGTCAACTGTCGCGCCCAATCACTTGGGCAGAGCGTTACTTGGATGGCGCCAAGAAAAGCAATTCGCACTTGATTTTTGCGGCCTTGCTGTCTTTGGCTTTGGTTTCTTGTTCAACGCAAAGTTCAATGGCGGGCTTTCTGGCTTTGCAGACTTCCTCGTCACGGATGTGTTTTGCATGTGCCAAGCATTTTTTATAAAGCTCGTCGACCACTTGCTTGGGTTCTGCAAGTTTTTCAGCGGGATGTTCAGCGTTAGCAAAAGCAATGCTTGAGAAAATTGCAAGAACAATGCCAAGTTGTTTCATGGTGTGAATCAGTGCGTTTGAATTCATTCGGGCTTGATGTCATGCGTGACGATGATGTGCTTCCAGCGCATCAAATCGGTTTGCACCAATGTGGCGAGCTCTTCAGCGCTAGATGCTTGAAGCTCGATGCCACTTTGCTCTAGTTTGGTGCGCATGCTGGGTGCCTCCACCACTTTGCGCAGTGCGCGGTTGAGCTCACTCACCACAGGGGCGGGCACCGCCTTGGACACAAACACGGCGCTCCAGTTGTTGAGTTCCACGCCCTTGTAGCCCATCTCTTCAAAGGTCTTGACCTCTGGCAGCAAGGGATGACGTTTGGTGGCACCAATGCCCAAGGCTTTGAGGTTGCCGGCTTTGATGTGCGAGATGACGCCAGAGATGTCGCCAAAAAATCCATCCACGTGGCCGCCCATCACATCGGTGATGGCAGGTGCCGCGCCTTTGCTGGGGATGTGGGTGAAAGGCACTTTGGTGGCGTCAGAGAACAAAGCAATTGCCATGTGCGGCAAGCTGCCAATGCCTGAGGACACGATGTTGTTGCCTGTTTTTTGCGCGGCAGCGTTTTGCACAAATTGCTTGGCGTCTGCCGCCGGGTTTTTGCTGTTGACCACCAACAGCTCGGGCGTGTTGGCCACCAAGGAGACCGGCGCAAAGTGGGCCATCGAATAACTCAGCTTGGGGTAGAGCACCGGGTTGATCGATACAGCGCCTGAGGTGGTGAGCCACAGAGTTTTGCCATCGGGCGGGGCGTTCAACACAAACTGCGCAGCCACTGCGCCGTTGCCGCCGGGGCGGTTTTCGACCAGCACTTTTTGTTGGGTGTCTTTGCCGAGTTGATCGGCCACTGCGCGGGCCAAAATGTCTGATGAGCCGCCAGGAGGAAACGCGATCACCAGCCGAACCACATCGGTTTGTGCGCTCACCCAACTGCACTGCGCCAAGAACAAGCCGGTGAGTGAACGTTTGAAGGCCAAAGACCAAGGTATCGCGTGTGTCAATTGCATGGTGTGTTATCTCACGGTGTAGGTGTTGACGAGGTGCATGTCAGGGTCGCAGCCCAAGCCCGGACCGGTGGGCAATGTGAGGCAGCCGCCAACGGCTTTCACGCTAGCGCCCATGGGGTTGTCGTCCATCTCACAAAAACAATATTCAAGCTCAGCCTCGCTGTGCGATGCGGCCAGGATGTGCAGGGTGGCCAGCAAGCCCGGCCCCACATAGGGCGAATGGGGCGCAAATCCCACCTTGAAGGTTTGGCACAGTTGTTCAATGCGAACCATCTCGGTGAAGCCACCGATCTTGGTCACACTGGGTTGCGCGACATCCAGCGCACCGGCTTGAAACATATGTTTGAAGTCGAGGTAACTGGTGGCGTTTTCACCCGCTGCGGTGGGGATGCCGCCTAAACGCCGAACCTGTGCCAAGGCCTCGTGGTCTTCGGGTGGCCAAATCGGTTCTTCCAGCCAATCCAAATCCAAAGGGTGGAGTTGTTGGCACATCTGCAACGTTTCGTCCAATGACCAGGGGCAATTGCAGTCCACCATCAAGCGCACATCGGGTCCCACCGCTTGTCGAGCGCGCTCAATCGGTGCCAGGGTGATTTCATGCAACTTGATGGCATCAAATCCTTGTGCCACCGCACGCTGTGCATTCAAGGCCACCAGGTCAGGGTCGGTGTAGCGAATCAAGCTGGCATAAGCTTTGATGCGGGTGCGTTGCACGCCGCCCAGCATCTCGGCCACGCTGCGGTCTTGCATCTTGCCCGCCAAGTCCCACAGTGCAATGTCCAAGCCCGACAGCGCATACATCACAGGCCCCGTGCGGCCCAGCAAGTGAAACTTTTTACTGAGGTCGGCATGGATGCCGGCGATGTCGCGCTCATCGCGGCCAAGCACCAAAGGTTCGACCAACTGTTCGATGGCGGTTTTTGTCGCCGGCCACACCACAAAACCAAAGGCTTCGCCCCATCCCACCAAGCCTTGGTCGTTTTCCACCCGAATCAACAGCATTTCCATGCCACGGGGTTTGCCGCCCAGCATGGGTTTAGGGCCCCACATCTCAAAGGGAACGCTGACTGGAATGGCTTGAACAGATCGGATGGTCATAGGGGCGGGATGCGCGATCCAACAGGTGGCAAAACAATGGCAAGGACTATGACATATTTCATGGCGCAAGCTGTCACCTGCGGGTTGGTGGGGATGGATTGCGTCACGCAGCTCACGTAAGCTCAGAGTCCATGACCATCATCAGCGCCCAAGCCATTCCCGTCAGCCTGCCGTTTGAAATTGGCGGTCCTCGGCCCAAGTTCGCAGGCATTCCCAGGCAGATGGATATTTTGTTGATTCGCTTAGAAACCGACCAAGGCTTGGTGGGATGGGGCGAAGCCTTTGGCTTGGCGATCTGGCCAGCCACGCGCCAAGCCTTTGAGCATTTGGTGGCGCCACTGGTGATCGGACGCGACGAGACCGATGGGGTGGCCTTGTCTGAGAGTTTGCAAAAGCAGTTGCACATCCTGGGGCGTGGTGGTGCCGTGACCTATGCCTTGTCGGGTTTGGACATCGCGCTGTGGGACTTGGCTGGCAAAGCGGCCGGGCTGCCCCTGAGCACTTTGTTGGGTGGCGCCAAGCATGAGAGCTTGCCGGTGTACGCCAGCCTGATGCGTTATGGCCAAACCGACTTGGTGGCACGCAATGTCGAGGCCGCATTGAACAAAGGTTTTGCAGCCATCAAGCTGCATGAGGTGATAACACCCATGGCGCAAGCGGCGCGTGAGGTGATGGGGCCGACGATGGATTTGATGCTCGATGTGAACTGTCCTTGGCGCGAGGACCAAGCCTTGGCCATGGCCCAAGAATTGAAAGCGTGCAACTTGCTGTGGCTCGAAGAACCGCTGTGGCCGCCTGAAGACTTTACCGGCTTGGCACGTCTTCGACAGCAATGCGGCCTGGCCTTGGCGGCCGGCGAGAACAACATCAGCACCGAGCACTTTGCGCAAATGCTGACTGCAGGCGCCGTTGACTATGCGCAACCCAGCGTGACCAAAATTGGCGGCGTCACCGAGTTCATGAAGATCGTCCGCTTGGCGACACAACACGGCACGCCTGTCATGCCGCATTCGCCATACTTCGGCCCTGGACTGTTGGCAACTTTGCACATGACAGCCACTTTTGCGGATGAAACCATGATCGAGTATTCGTATGCAGACTTGGGTGCCAGTCCACTGGGCCCTGCGGTGGCGCAACAGGGCGGTCGCTTGCGTGTTCCCCAGGGGCCGGGCTTGGGCTTTGACCCTGACCTGGACGTGGTGCGTCAATTCCGTTTGCCTTGAGCCGCGTGGACATGTCCTTCAGCGCAGCAGGCATCAAGCACGGCACACAGCAGCCGGTGCAGATTCACAAGATAGAAACCTTCATCTACCGCGTCAAGGTCAGCAAGCCTGTGGTCTCGACACTGGCCAGCATTGGTCAGCGTGTGGCCTTGTTGGTGCGGGTGCAAGACCCAGACGGCGCTTATGGTTGGGGCGAGATTTATAGCACCTTGCCGTCGTTTGGTGCCGAACACCGTGCCCACGTGGTGCACCAGCTGTTGGCGCCCCATGTGCTGCAACAAACCATCACCGACCCCAGCGTGCTGTGGCACACCCTGAGCCAAAAACTGCACGCCATGGCCATTCAAACCGGCGAGCCAGGGCCCATCGCCGCAGCGCTGGGTGGCCTGGATTGCGCGGTGTGGGACTTGTTGGCACGCCGTGCCAATCTGCCCCTGTACCAACTGCTGGGTGGCAGCGCCACTTCTGTGCCTGCTTATGCCAGTGGCTTGAACCCTGCCGATGGCCCCGAAGTGGTCGCGCTTTCACGTGCAAGCGGCTTCACCGCGTTCAAACAAAAAATTGGTTTTGGTGAGCCAACGGATTTGCACAACTTGCGCAGCATCCGCCAAGGCATGGCGGCGCACGAGCGTTTGATGGTCGACGTCAACCAAGGCTGGTCGCTCGATCAAGCCCTGCACATGGCGCCTCGGTTGAAAGAGTTCGACTTGTCGTGGGTGGAAGAGCCCTTGTTGGCCGATCGACCGGCCGACGAATGGCGTCGTTGTGCCCACGCCTTCTTTGCGCCTTTGGCCGGTGGCGAAAATTTACGCGGCGACGATTTTGCGCAACAGTCCGAATGGCTGGGTGTGATTCAGCCCGATGTGGGCAAGTGGGGCGGCATCAGCGCCTCGCGCATCGTGGGGCAACAGGCACTGGACGCTGGCAAGTTGTATTGCCCGCATTGGCTGGGCAGTGGCATTGGCTTGATGGCTTCGGCCCATGTGTTGGCGGCCGTGGGTGGACCGGGCCTGTTGGAAGTCGACGTCAACGAGAACCCGCTGCGCGAAGCGCTGTGCCAACCGTTCCCCGCCTTGGTGAACGGGCACTGGGTGATGCCGCAAAGCGCAGGGCTTGGCGTCGACCCCGATTTGAAGGCGGCATCGCCATGGTGTGTCAAACACGAGGAGACTGTATGAAGCATTGGATGCGAAGCTTGGCCCTGTTGGGCGTGTCGTGCTGGATGGCAGGTGCCGTCTTGGCACAAGACTTTCCCAACAAACCCGTGCGCTTGGTGGTGGGCTTTCCGCCCGGTGGCCTGGCCGACATCATGGCCCGTGTGCTGGCGGAAAAATTACCCACGGTCTGGAACCAAGCCGTGGTGGTGGAAAACCGCGCCGGCGCATCGGGCGTCATCGCAGCCGATGTGGTGGCCAAATCAGCGCCCGATGGCCACACCTTGCTGGTGATTTTGACCAACCATGTGGTGGTGGCTGCGGTGCGCCCCAAGTTGTCTTATGACGCGTTTGGCGACTTCACCCCCGTTACCCAAATTGGCAGCTCACCGTTGCTGTTGATGGCCAACCCGAAGTTGCCTGCCAACAACTTGGCTGAGTTGATTGCCTTGGCAAAAACCAAACCCGGTGTCATCACCTACTCCACACCGGGCGATGGCTCGGTACACCACCTGTCGCAAGAGTTGCTCAATGCCGCTGCTGGCGTGAAGATGATTCACGTGCCGTATGTGGGTGGGGCGCCCGCCATGATGGACGCCATCTCGGGCGTGGTCGACCTCAACATCGGCAGCCCTGCGCAAGCCCTGCAGCAGGTAGAGGCGGGCAAGCTCAAAGCCTTGAGCTACTCGGGCGCGCAACGCTCGCCCTTGTTCCCCAAAGTGCCCACCGTGGCCGAGGCTGCCATCCCTAACTTTTCAGCGGCCTTGTGGGGCGGGGTGTTGGCGCCTGCCAAATTGCCCAAGTCTGTGCTCACCAAAATCAACAACGACATCCGCACTGTCATGAACATGCCCGATGTGAAAGAAAAAATGGCCAAGATGGGCGTCGATGTGGTGGCCAGCCCCCCCGATGAATTTGACCGCTTCATCCGCAGCGAGTTCACCAAGTGGAGCTCGGTCGCCAAGCAAGCGGGCGTCAAAGCGGAGTGATGGCCCCACGCCATGTCTACAACTTCTGGTGCTGATCCTGTGCTGAACGTCTTGTTGTCGCGCCAAGCGCTGGACACCTATGGCGAGGCCATTGCACGCGTGGTCGTCCAAGCCTCGCAAGACACGGTGCGATTGAACTGGGTGATCCCCGACAGCCAGCCCGATGCCCAGGGCCACTACCCCTGCGACATCGCGTTTGTGTCGCGCGACGTCACCGGGGCTTCGACCAAAACCAAACTTCAGCCTAACTTGCTGCGCTATTACGAGGTATTGAGAGCCTCGCCGGACTTGGCATGGATTCACACCCATTCGTC
>CANFJA010000047.1 GCA_947447235.1 Comamonadaceae bacterium | reverse complement strand
GCCGCGCTCCACCAAAAAACGCACGGTCTCGGTGGTCCAGCCACCGCCTTCGAGTTTGACCATGTGCGCCCCCGCTTGCATGAGCACGCTGGCGCTGCGCAGCGCCTCCTCGCGAGAGGCGTGGTAGCTGCCAAACGGCAGGTCACCAATGATCCAGGCCGTGCCTTGCACGCGTTGCAAGCCACGCGCCACGCTCTCCACGTGGTAGCGCATGGTCTCCAGCGACACGCCCACGGTGCTGGCCAAGCCTTGGCAGACCATGCCCAGCGAGTCGCCCACCAAGATGCACTCCACACCCGCAGCGTCGGCCACAGCGGCAAAGGTGGCGTCGTAGGCGGTGAGCATGGCTATTTTTTCACCGCGTGCGCGCATCTCATTCAGGCGCGGCAGGCTGATGGGTTTGCGGGCGGACACTGGAGAGGCGGGGGGCAAGGTGCCGTAGGGGGTAGCGCTGAGAGGTGAGCTCATGGGGTGTTGGCGGTAAGCGGCCCATGCGGGTCGCGGTCAGCTGGGTGTGTAAGCCAGGCGCACGTAAATGGGCGCAAAGGCCTCGGCTTGGGTGATGTCGATCAGGGTTTCTTTGGCCAGTTCGAGCAAGGCAATGAAGGTCACCACCAGCACGGGCACGCCCTGGCTGGGGTCGAAGAGTTTTTCAAATTCAACAAACCGTTGACCTTGCAACTTACGCAGCAAGATGCTCATGTGTTCGCTCACCGACAACTCTTCGCGTGAAATTTTGTGGTGCTGCACCAGCTTGGCCCGCTTCAAAATGTCGGCCCAAGCCTGCTGCAACTCCACCACATGCACTTCAGGAAAACGCGGTTGCAACGATTGCTCTATGTAGACCTGTGCGCGCAAAAAGTCGCGGCCAAATTGCGGCACTTCATTGAGCTTGGCGGCAGCCAATTTCATCTGCTCGTATTCAAGCAGGCGGCGCACCAGTTCGGCACGTGGGTCTTCGGGTTCTTGGCCTTCCGCAACCTTCTTGGGAGGCAGCAACATGCGTGATTTGATTTCAATCAGCATGGCCGCCATCAACAGGTATTCGGCGGCGAGCTCCAAGTTGCGGCTGCGAATTTCTTCCACATAGCTCAGGTACTGGCGCGTGAGCGCCGCCATGGGGATGTCGAGGATGTTGAAGTTTTGTTTGCGGATGAGGTAGAGCAGCAAATCCAGCGGCCCTTGGAAGGCCTCCAGAAAAACTTCCAGCGCATCGGGCGGGATGTACAAATCATGCGGCATGGTGAACAAAGGTTCGCCATACAGCTTGGCCACGGCCACGTGGTCGACCACCTGGGGCATGACCGCGGGTGTATCTGCCGATTCAGGCAGTGGGGTGTCGGAGGGATTCACGCCGAGATCGCTGGAGAGGAAAAACTCAGGCCTTGGTTTGGTAGACGTAGGGCTGTTGCGCCACACGCGCTGCGCCAAACTCGGCTTGGACGTCACGGTCTACCGCTTTGTCCCACAACAGCGCGCGGCCATCGCGTTGCTGCCCTTCCAGCAAAGGCTTTTGGGCCTTGAGCTGTTCGATGAACTGGGTGGCTTCTGAGGTGTAGTGGTCGCGCTGAAAAATAGACATGGGGAGGTTTCCTTCAATTCGATTGATTTTAACGACCGGTGGCCAGTGCCAAGCCCTGGACCAAGTCTGGCGCTAAGTCGGTGTCAGACAACACAGCCAGTAAGCCGCTGCGCTGGGCGATGTCCAAAGGCTGATGGCTCAGACCACACACGATCAAACGCACCTGCTTTTTGTGACACGCGCGCGCCAAGGCCAACAAGGCGTCGGCGCCCGATGAGTCGATGTAGATCAGGTTTTTCAAATCAAGCACCAACGCGCGATGGGGCAACTGGTCTTGCATGGCTTCCACCAATTTGACGGCACCAAAAAACAGTGCGCCATACAGGCGATGCGCTTGTACCTCGGCGTCCAGTCCAGCCAGCACAGGAAACTGCTGGGCCTGCGCCTGCTCTGCGCGCGTCAAACTGGAGATCCGGTAGATGAAGGTCAAGCACGCAGCGATCAAGCCCACCTCAACCGCCACCGTCAAATCCACCATCACGGTGAGCAAGAACACAGCGATCAACGACATGCGATAGGGCATGCGGAACTGTCGCAAGTGAACGAACTCGTGCCATTCCCCCATGTTCCAAGCCACAAACACCAAAATCGCCGACAACGCGGCCAGTGGCACGCTGCCTGCCAGGGGCGCAGCCAGCCACATGATGGCCAGCAGGGTGATGGCATGCACCATGCCGGCGACAGGGCTGGTGCCACCGTTTTTCACATTCGTCACGGTGCGTGCAATGGTGCCGGTGGCGGGCATGCCGCCGAAGAATGGCGTCACCAAGTTGGCAATGCCTTGAGCCATCAACTCTTGGTTGGCGTCGTGGTGGTCGCCGTAGGGTGACTCGGCCATCATTTGGTCGGCAATGCGCGCGCACAGCAGAGACTCAATGGCACCCAGCAAGGCCAAGGTGATGGCAGGCATCAGCAGCTGTTTGGCGGTGTTCCAGTCAAAGCTGGGCCATGCAAAAGCAGGCAATTCGTTGGGGATGTTGCCAAAGCGCGAGGCGATGGTGTCAACTTCCAAGCCCCAACCTTGGCTGGCCAGCGTGGCCCCCACCAACACCACGATGGAGCCCGGTATCACCGACAACTTCTTGCTCACAGGGTGTTGCGTGTGCCAGCGGGGCAGCAGCAATTGCCAAGCAACCAGCACACTGAGGCAGACGGTTGCCAAGGCCAAGGCTTGGTGGTTCATGGTGTGGAGGTTGGCGCTCAGCGTGGACACGATGCCAAAAAAATCTGCCGGCATGTTCTGCACCTGCAGACCCAAGAAGTCTTTCACTTGCGACACCATGATCAGTACCGCAATGCCGTTGGTAAAGCCAATCACCACCGCAATTGGGATGAAGCGAATCAACGTGCCCAAACGCAGTACGCCCATCGCCAACAAGATCACGCCCGACATGGCGGTGGCGATCATCAAGTTGGCCAGGCCATAGCGCGCCAAGATGCCGTACACGATCACGATGAAAGCGCCTGCTGGCCCGCCAATTTGTACCCGGCTGCCACCCAGCGCCGAGATCAAAAATCCGGCAATGATGGCGGTGAACAGTCCCGCCTCAGGCTTGAGCCCCGAGGCAATGGCGAACGCCATGGCCAACGGCAAGGCCACCACGCCCACTGTCAAACCCGCGCCCACGTCTTGGATCAAGCGACTGCGGTCATAGCCCGCCACGGCATCTAAAAGCTTGGGGCGAAAGGTGATCATCAATTGAATGGGTGAATTGGGGTCATTGATTGGGGTCAGAACCCCATCAATGGATGCGCATGCCCGGCTTGGCACCCGGCCAGGGGTGCAGCACATAAATGCCGGGCTCGGCTTTTTCGTCGGCGTGACTGGCCGCCAGCACCATGCCCTCAGACACGCCAAACTTCATTTTGCGTGGCGCCAAGTTGGCCACCATCACGGTGAGCTTGCCCACCAAGTCTTCAGGCTTGTAGATGCTGGCAATGCCGCTGAAGACGTTGCGTGTGTGGCCTTCACCCACGTCCAGCGTGAGGCGCAGCAACTTGACCGACCCTTCCACCGCTTCGCAATTGACGATCTGTGCAATGCGCAAATCGATCTTGGCAAAGTCGTCGATGGAGATGGTGGGGGCGATGGACTCGCCGCCGGGCCGTCCCAAGACGAGTCCAGCCCCCTCGGGGGGCAGCGAGGACACGTCAGTGCCGTGCGTGGGGGCTGTTGAACTGCCGCCGCCGGGGGTGAGTTTTTCTTCCACCGCAACCGGGGGTTCGAACAGCGCATCGAGCTGTTCGGGGGTGACGCGTTGCATCAGGTGTTGGTAAGGTTGAATTTGGGTGACGTGGCCCTTGGCGGACCAGTGTTGCATGGACGTGCCGGTGAAAGCTTCCACCGCTTGTGCGAGTGACGGCAGCACGGGTGCCAAGTAGCGGCTCAAGGCTGCAAACGCGTTGATGAGCACCGAGCACACTTGGTGCAGGGCTTCGTTATTGGCCGCATCTTTGGCCAAGTCCCAAGGCTTGTGTTGGTCCACGTAGGCGTTGACTTTGTCGGCCAGCAACATGATTTCGCGTGCTGCTTTGCCGTATTCGCGTGTGTCGTAGCCTTGGGCGATGCTGTCATGCGCGGCCTGAATGTCATTCAGCAAAGCTGATCCTTGCTCGCCAAAGGACTGCGTCAATTGGCCTTCAAAGCGCTTGGTCAAAAAGCCCGCTGCACGCGACGCAATGTTGACAAACTTGCCAATCAAATCGCTGTTGACGCGCGCCATGAAGTCGTCGGCATTGAAGTCAATGTCCTCGTTGCGGGCGGACAACTTGGTGGCCAAGTAATAACGCAGCCATTCCGGGTTCATGCCCAAACGGAGGTACTTGAGCGGGTCTAGGCCGGTGCCTCGGCTCTTGCTCATCTTCTCGCCGTTGTTGACGGTGAGGAAGCCATGCACATTCACCTGATCAGGCGTCTTGCGACCACTGAAGTGCAGCATGGCGGGCCAAAACAAAGTGTGGAAGGTGACGATGTCTTTGCCAATGAAATGGACCTGCTCCAAATTGGGGTTGGCCATGTAGGCCTCATAGTCAACACCACGTTGGTCGAGCAAGTTTTTCAGCGAAGCCAGATAGCCCACAGGGGCGTCAAGCCAGACATAAAAGTATTTGGCAGGTGCCCCATCGATCGCCGTGTCCGGAATCTCAATGCCGAAGTAGGGCGCGTCGCGCGAAATGTCCCAGTCGCCCAAGCCTTCGCTGGTGCTGCCATCGGGGTTGCTGCGCACGCTGAACCATTCTTTGACCTTGTTGGCCACTTCGGGTTGCAGTTTGCCGTCTTGGGTCCAGTTTTGTAAAAACGTCACACAGCGTGGGTCGGACAACTTGAAGAAGAAATGCTCTGAGCTTTTCAGCTCGGGCTTGGCCCCTGACAAGGCCGAGAACGGGTTGATCAAATCGGTCGGCGCATACACCGCGCCACACACCTCGCAGTTGTCGCCGTATTGGTCTTGGGCGTGGCACTTGGGGCATTCGCCTTTGATGAAGCGGTCTGGCAAAAACATGTTCTTCTCGGGGTCGAAGAACTGCTCAATCGTGCGCCGCTCAATCAGCGAGCCACCCTGTGACGCGGGGATGTCGCGCAAGTCGCGGTAAATCTGGCGTGCCAGCGCGTGGTTTTCCGGTGCGTCGGTGCTGTGCCAGTTGTCAAACGCGATGTGAAAGCCGTCCAGATAAGGCTTGCGTCCTGCGGCAATGTTGGCCACAAACTGCTGCGGTGAGATGCCGGCCTTCTCAGCCGCAATCATGATGGGTGCGCCATGGGTGTCGTCAGCACCGACGAAGTCGACCTGGTGGCCCTGCATGCGTTGGTAGCGCACCCAGATGTCAGCCTGGATGTACTCCATGATGTGGCCGATGTGAAAGTTGCCATTGGCATAGGGCAGGGCAGTGGTGACGAAAAGCTGGCGCTGAGACATAGAGGGGGGGAAGACCTTGGGGGGAAGGGACTAATTTTAGTTCGCTAGACTCTGGCGCTTCATATCTGGAGATCTCCCCCATGGCATTGACCGAGCAGGCGCTCAATACCGCCCTACAAACTGTGCTCGACCCTAACACGGGCAAAGACTTTGTGAGCACCAAAGCCCTCAAGAATTTGCACATCCAGGGCGACGATGTGTCCTTTGATGTGGTGCTGGGCTACCCCGCCAAAAGCCAAATTGCCGACATGCGCAAGAGTTTGATTGCCGCGGCCAAAAGCGTGGCCGGTGTGGGCAATGTGTCGGTCAACATCACCACCCAAATCGTGGCCCATGCGGCCCAGCGCGGTGTGCAGCTGCTGCCCCAGGTCAAAAACATCATTGCGGTGGCCTCTGGCAAGGGCGGTGTGGGCAAGAGCACCACGGCGGCCAATCTGGCCTTGGCCTTGGCGGCCGAGGGCGCCAAAGTCGGTTTGCTCGATGCCGACATTTACGGCCCCAGTCAACCCATGATGATGGGCATTGAGGGGCGTCCCGAGAGCGAAGATGGCAAAACCATGGACCCGCTGGAGAACTATGGCGTGCAAGTCATGTCCATCGGCTTTTTGGTCGATCAAGACGAGGCCATGATCTGGCGCGGCCCCATGGCCACCCAGGCCTTGGAGCAGCTGCTGCGCCAAACCAACTGGAAAGACCTGGACTACTTGATCGTCGACATGCCGCCTGGCACGGGCGACATCCAACTCACCCTGAGCCAGCGTGTGCCCATGACGGGTGCGGTGATCGTCACCACCCCGCAAGACATTGCGCTGCTGGACGCGAAAAAGGGCATCAAGATGTTCGAGAAGGTGGGCGTGCCCATCCTCGGCTTGGTCGAGAACATGGCGGTTCATGTATGCAGCAACTGCGGCCACATCGAGCACATCTTTGGCGCCGACGGTGGCAAGAAAATGGCCGCGCAATACGGCATGGACTACCTGGGCGCCTTGCCCTTGAACATGCAAATTCGCTTGCAAGCCGACAGTGGCAAACCCACCGTGGTGGCCGACCCTGACGGTGAAGTGGCCGGCATTTACAAAGCCGTGGCCCGGCAGGTGGCCTTGAAGATTGCGGCCAAGGCCAAAGACTTCTCGTCCAAGTTCCCGAGCATCAAGATTTCCAAAGACACCTGATGTTTCTTTGATGCAGCGCAACTGCACTATCGTGCATTTCGATTCGAAATTGCATTAAAGTGCAGGCATGTCACCTGCCGACGACGACACCCTCCGCCATCCCTTCCTCGCCACCTTGGGTGAGCGCGTGCGCACCTTGCGTGCGCGGCGCGGGCTCACGCGCCGCGCCGTGGCGCAAGCGGCCCAGGTGTCAGAGCGGCACCTGGCCAACCTGGAGTCTGGCACCGGCAACGCCTCCATCCTGATCTTGTTGCAGGTCGCACAGGCCTTGCAGTGCTCTATTTTTGAATTGCTCGGCGATGTGACCACCTCGTCGCCAGAGTGGCTGCTGATCCGTGAGCTGCTGAGCACACGCACCGAGGGTGAATTGCGCCGCGTTCGGCTCCAGATCGGCGAGATGTTTGGCAGCCATGGGGACGAAAAAGCCCGCTGCAACCGCATTGCCTTGGTGGGCTTGCGTGGCGCAGGCAAATCCACCCTGGGGCAGCGTTTGGCCGACGATTTGGGTTTCCCGTTCATTGAGCTGAGCCGAGAGATTGAGAAATTTGCCGGCTGCAGCATCAGCGAAATCCACAACCTGTATGGCACCAACGCCTACCGTCGTTACGAACGCCGCGCCTTGGAAGAGGCGATTCAAATCTACCCAGAGGTGGTGATCGCCACCCCCGGCGGCTTGGTGTCTGACTCCGCCACCTTCAACGAAGTGCTGACCCATTGCTTCACAGTGTGGCTCCAAGCCAAGCCTGAAGACCACCTGGGTCGTGTGGCCGCGCAAGGGGACATGCGTCCCATGGCCGGCAGCAAGGAAGCCTTGGAAGATTTGAAACGCATTTTGGAGGGGCGTTCTGCGTTTTATGCCAAGGCAGACCTCAGCTTTGACACCAGCGCCCAGCCCTTGGACGACAGCTTTTTGGCGCTGCGCGCCCAAGTTCGGCAAACCCTCAAGTTGCCACTGTAAGTACCTACTCTCTTTCTAGTCATCGACAGCTCATACACACCCAAGCAGGGTGTGTGTTGTCGCGCTCAGGGTAAATATGCATAAAAATGCATTTGCAGAAAATCAAAACATGCAATATGATGCATAGCAACAGATCCAAGCCAGCCCCCCATTCAGCCCTTTCATCGGAGACACCCATGAGCCAAGCCATCACCGTCGACTACCAAACAGACCCCAGCCAGTACAAGCACTGGCGCATCAAGTTCGAGGGCGAAACCGCCACTTTGCAACTCAACATCAACGAAGACGCAGGCATTCGCCCAGGTTACAAGCTCAAGCTCAACTCGTATGACCTGGGCGTGGACATTGAGTTGCACGATGCCCTGCAGCGCATTCGTTTTGAACACCCAGAAGTCAAGAGCGTGGTGGTCACCAGTTTGAAAGACCGCATCTTCTGTTCGGGCGCGAACATCTTCATGCTGGGTGTATCCACGCATGCCTGGAAGGTCAACTTTTGCAAGTTCACCAACGAAACCCGCAACGGCATCGAAGACTCCAGCCGCCACGACGGCTTGAAGTTCATTGCCGCCGTCAACGGCGCATGCGCGGGCGGTGGCTACGAGTTGGCCCTGGCCTGTGACGACATTGTGTTGGTGGACGACCGCTCCTCCAGCGTGTCCTTGCCCGAAGTGCCGTTGCTCGGCGTGTTGCCCGGCACGGGTGGTCTGACCCGGGTGACCGACAAACGCAAAGTTCGCCACGACCATGCCGATATTTTTTGCACCAGCGTGGAAGGCGTGCGCGGTCAACGTGCGGTGGACTGGCGCTTGGTGGATGAAATTGCCAAGCCCGCTAAATTTGCCGAAGCCGTCCAAGCGCGTGCAGTTAAATACGCGGCCAGCAGCAAGCGCCCAGGCGCCGCAGCGGCAGGCCAAGGCGTGAAGCTCACACCTTTGAACAAAACCGTGAGCGCGGATGCGCTGAACTACGAGTACGTGCAAGTGGCGATCGACCGCGCCAAGCGCACCGCCACCTTCACGGTACATGCCCCCAAATCCGCGGTGCCGACCACCGTCGAGGGCATCGAAGCCGCAGGCGTGCAGTGGTACCCGCTGCAAATGGCACGCGAGTTGGACGACGCGATTTTGAGCATGCGCACCAACGAGTTGGATGTGGGCACTTGGCTGCTGCGCACTGCAGGTGACGCCCAGCTGGCGTTGCAATCCGATGCCGTGTTGGCCCAGCACCAGTCGCATTGGCTGGTCAACGCCACGCTGGGTTTGTTGCGTCGCACCTTGGCACGCATTGATGTGTCGTCACGCTCTTTGTTTGCGCTGGTGGACGAAGGCTCTTGCTTTGTCGGCACCTTGGCCGAGTTGGCCTTTGCCGCTGACCGCACCTACATGCTGGCCTTGCCCGATTCGCCCGACACGGCGCCACGCATGGCCTTGAGCGAACTCAACTTTGGCCACTTCCCCATGGTCAACCACCAGTCGCGTTTGCAACGCCGCTTCTATGAAGAAGTTACACCACTGGAAAACGTGCGCGCAGCTGTGGGTCAAATGCTCGATGCCGATCAGGCACTCGCATTGGGCTTGGTCACCGCAGCACCCGACGACATCGACTGGGCCGATGAAATCCGCATCGCCGTGGAAGAGCGTGCCGCCATGTCGCCCGACAGCTTGACGGGGCTCGAAGCCAATTTGCGCTTTTGCCAAAAAGAGTCGATGGAGACGCGCATTTTTGGGCGCCTGTCGGCTTGGCAAAACTGGATTTTTAACCGCCCCAACGCCGTTGGCGAAAAGGGTGCCCTCAAGGTCTATGGCAAAGGCGAAAAAGCCGCTTTTGACTTGAACCGCGTCTAAGCCTGTTATCTAAGATTCATCTGCAAGGTCTAACCAGGAGCTCTACATGTCAGCCATCAACTACAGCGAAAAAATCCCCAACAACGTCAACCTGTCCGAAGACCGCACGCTGCAACGCGCGCTCGAACATTGGCAGCCCAACTACCTGAGCTGGTGGAACGACATGGGTCCAGACGGCTCGCAAGACTTTGATGTCTACCTGCGCACGGCGGTCAGCGTGGACCCCCAAGGCTGGGCCCAGTTTGGCCACGTCAAGATGCCCGACTACCGCTGGGGCATTTTCTTGAACCCTGCTGAGCAAGACCGCAAGATTCACTTTGGCGATCACAAAGGCGAAGCCGTGTGGCAAGACGTGCCTGGCGAACACCGCGCCAATCTGCGTCGCATCATCGTCACGCAAGGTGACACCGAGCCGGCATCGGTCGAGCAACAGCGCCATTTGGGGCTCACCGCACCCAGCATGTACGACTTGCGCAACCTGTTCCAAGTCAACGTCGAAGAAGGCCGCCACCTGTGGGCCATGGTGTATTTGCTGCACAAATACTTTGGCAAAGACGGCCGCGAAGAAGCCGAGGGCTTGCTCGAGCGCAACAGCGGCAACGCCGACAACCCCCGCATCTTGCAAGCCTTCAATGAGCCCACGCCCGATTGGTTGAGCTTTTTCATGTTCACCTACTTCACCGACCGCGACGGCAAGTACCAGCTGTGCGCTTTGGCCGAGTCGTCGTTTGACCCGCTGGCGCGCACCACCAAGTTCATGCTGACCGAAGAGGCTCACCACATGTTTGTGGGTGAGAGTGGCATTTCGCGCGTGATCCAGCGCACGGTGGACATGATGAACCAGCTCAAAACCGATGACGTGGGCAAGCTGCGTGCAGCAGGTGTGATTGACCTGCCCACCATCCAGCGCTACATCAACTTCCACTTCAGCGTGACCATCGATTTGTTTGGCGCAGACCAATCGTCCAATGCCGCCACCTTCTACAGCTCGGGCCTCAAAGGCCGTTACGAAGAAGGCAAACGCACGGATGACCACACCTTGCGCGGCGAGCACTACAAGGTGCTGGTGGTCGAAGGCGACAAACTGATTGAAAAAGAAGTGCCCATGCTCAATGCCTTGAACGAGGTGCTGCGCGACGACTACATCACCGACTCGGTGGGGGGTGTGGAGCGCTGGAACCGCGTGATCACCAAAGCGGGTATCCCTTTCAAGCTGACCGTGCCCCACAAGGCCTTCCACCGCAACATCGGTGCTTTGTCTGGCACCAAGGTGTCGCCCGACGGCCGTGTGGTGGGCGAAGCCGAGTGGCATGCCAAGGTCGATGAATGGCTGCCCAGTGTCGAAGACCGCGCTTATGTGGGCAGCTTGATGGGTCGTGTCGTCGAGCCGGGCAAGTTTGCCAACTGGATTGCGCCGCCTGTCATGGGCATCAACCGTCAACCGGTGGACTTCGAGTACATCCGTTTCAACTGAGTTAAATTTGTGCCATGAACGCCACCGCCGAACTCATTCAGCAGCATTTGATCGATCCAGAAATCTGTATCCGATGCAACACCTGTGAAGCCATCTGTCCGGTGGGGGCCATCACGCACGACAGCCGCAACTATGTGGTCATGGCCGACAAGTGCAATTTGTGCATGGCCTGTGTGCCGCCTTGCCCCACCGGGTCAATCGACAACTGGCGCAGCATGCCCAAGGCTGCGGCTTACAGCGTTGAAGATCAACTGGGTTGGGATGAATTGCCTGCGGCGCTGAGCGAGACTGAGATGGCTGACATGGGTGCTGACGTTCATGCATCCACTGAGGCGTCGTCCGCCAGTGTGGCGTCAACGGCCTCTGCCTCTGCGGGTGAGGGCG
>CANFJA010000046.1 GCA_947447235.1 Comamonadaceae bacterium | reverse complement strand
CCGGCAGTGAGAAGTCGGTCGATCTGACTCACCATTTCAGCGGTCAGGGCATCGAGTTGCGCATTGACCTGTGTTTGGGTCAACGGCCCACCCAGCTTGTCGACCAAGTTGGCAGGGGGGGTCCAAGCCGTGACTTCATCGGCCTTCTTGGTGGCATTGCCGGTTCGGCCCAAATAGCGCACGGCCAAGGCCAACAAATCGCGGGTACCTGCGGTCACCACAATCATGTCGCTTTCCAGCGGACCGCCGTCGGCCAAGAACCGCGTCACTTGGGTGCCCAAGCTCGCGTCGGTGCCGCCCAAGCCATCACGGAAGGTGGCGGCGGCGTCTGCGTTCCACACGCTGGCGCTCGGGTTGATCATGGCGTTGCCCACCGCGTAGCTGACCATGCCTGTGGTGGGGACGGTCAGTGTGGGATAGGCCCCGGCTGTCATCTTGCGTGCTGTGGGCGCTGTGGTCCAAAGCCCGTAAAAATTTGCGATCGCTTCCGCGATGGTGGTGGGTATTGTCAGGCTGTTGGCGGGGACGCTGCCGTCCCCGTTGATGGTGAAGCGCCCGCCCAAACTGGTCAAACTGGCATTGCCAACGTCGCTGAAGGCGTCGCCGAATGCAACCACCCGTTTGGCCTGCAAAGGATTGACGGTGCTGCTGGCGCCGCCACAGCCCGCCAGCAAGCACGACATGGCCAAGGCACATAGACCGATCAGACGTGGGACAGAAAAGTGAGTCATCACAAGCTCTCGTTGAATAGCGGACTAGTTTAACGAACCAAGGTGGCAGCTCGGCGCAGGCGGTCGCGCACCCCCTCCCACGCGGGTTCGGCAGGCGGCGATTGCACCCAAATTTCGGCCACGCCTTGGTCGTCAAAAGCCCGCAACTGGGCAAACAAGTCGTGCGCGCAGGCGGCAGCATCCGCTGGCATGGCGTGCTGCTGAACACGCGGCGCCAGGGCTGTCGGCACGACGACCGGGGTGCGCGTCCACACCGCCAGCCTGGCTGGGGCGGTGGCGGTGTTTGACCAGGCTTGCAGCTGGGCCGCCATGTCTTGGGCGTCGATCAGACGCACGTGTGCACGGGGCGCGTAATGCGAGGCGAGGGTGCCTGAAGCCCTGGGCGCCTGCGGGTCGAGCTGCCCCTGCAACGCCGCTGAGAGCTGCACCTCTTGACCGCACGCTGCGCTGAGCGCTTGTGTGGTCAACACCCCGGGGCGCAGCAACACAGGCACGCCCCGCGTGCAGTCGATGATGGTGGACTCGATGCCCACCGCGCACGCGCCACCATCGAGCACCTGCAAATTCGCGCCGAACTCACTCGCCACATGGGCTGCCGTGGTGGGGCTGACACGACCAAACGCGTTGGCACTGGGCGCGGCCACACCCAACACACCCAAGGCCTGCGCTTGCTGCAAGACAGCCTGCGCCACCGGATGGGACGGACAGCGCAAACCCACCGAGTCTTGGCCGCCCGCCGCCGCCGCCGCAACCCCAGGGCGGCGCGGCAAGATCAAGGTCAGGGGACCGGGCCAGAAAGCAGCGATCAGCTTGGCCGCAAAGTCGGGCACCTCACGCGCGAAGTGGGCAACGCCTTGGGCGTTGGCCACGTGCACGATCAAGGGGTGGTCACTCGGGCGCCCCTTGGCCGCAAAAATCTTGGCCACCGCATGGTCATTGCCAGCGTCTGCGGCCAAGCCGTAGACCGTTTCGGTGGGCAAGCCCAGCAGCTCGCCGCGCTGCAAGGCAGACGCGGCTGTGGCTTGGGCTTGTGGGTCGGCGCCGTTTTGAATCATGGCTTGGGGTTGTGGTGCGCTGAGTCAATGCGCTTTAGAAAGGCGCCATGCCCAGCACAGCCGCAGCTTGCAAGGCCACGCTGCGGGCTTGTTCAGGCGTGGTCGCCGTGATGTTGAGGTGCCCCATCTTGCGACCCACCCGGGCCTCGCGCTTGCCATACAAATGCAAATGGGTACCCGGCAAAGCCAGCACCTGGGCCCAGGGCGGCGCCACAGGGTCACCGCGCTTTGCAGCTGCGCCTTCGGTCGGGCGGGAAGAATTGGGGTCAGAACCTAATTGTTGGGAGAACCAGAGGTCGCCCAACAGGTTGAGCATGATGGCTGGGCTGTGTTGGCGCGGTGGCGTGAGGGGCAAGTCGGCCATGCAGCGCACTTGCAATTCGAACTGCGACACATCGCAGGCGTCTTGGCTGTAGTGCCCACTGTTGTGGGGGCGTGGCGCAATTTCGTTGACCACCAAAGCGCCATCGGCCAACACAAAGAACTCGACGCACAACACGCCGACATAGCGCAAGCCCTCAGCCACGGCGTGGGCGGCAGCCACCGCTTCTTGCGCCAGCTCGGCCGACACGTTACCGGCCCACACCTCGGTGACGGCCAAGATGCCGCCACGGTGCAGGTTGCGCTGCACGGGCAAGTGCACGCAGGTGCCGTCACGGCCACGCGCCACGATGACCGAGCACTCGGCAGCGAGCGGCAGCATTTTTTCCAGCACGCAAGGCAAACGCCCTAAGGTGGCCCAGCCGGCATTCAACTCTTCACGTGTGCGCACGCGCAGCTGGCCTTTGCCGTCGTAGCCCAAGCGGGAGGTTTTCAAGATGCCGGGCAACAAACTGTCGGATACGGCGGCCAATTGCTCGGGCGTATCGATCACCGCATGCGGGGCCACCGGCACGCCGCATTGCACAAAGTGGGCTTTCTCACGCGCACGGTCTTGCGCAATGGCCACGGCGTGCGCGCTGGGCGAGACGAACAGCTTTGCTGCGAGTTGCGCCAGCGCGTCGGCGGGGACGTTTTCAAACTCGGTGGTCACGGCCTGACACAGCGCGGCCAATTGCGCCAGGCCCTGGGGGTCGAGGTAGTCGGTGCAAATGTGGTGGTGGCTCACCAACCCCGCAGGGCTTTGAGGGTCGGGGTCGAGCACGGCCGTGTGGTAGCCCATGCGTTGCGCCGCGTGCGCCCACATGCGCCCGAGCTGGCCGCCGCCCAACACGCCCAGCGTGGCGCCAGGCAACAAGGGTTTGAGCGGGTCGCTCATGGCTGCGGGGGCAGCGTCATGTGGCGGGCAACCTCGGTCTGCGCCACGCGAAACGCCTGCAACTTGGCCGTCAATGCCGCGTCACCCGAAGCCAGCAAGGCCACGGCAAACAAGGCCGCGTTGGCGGCCCCGGCGTTGCCAATGGCAAAGGTGGCCACCGGAATGCCCTTGGGCATTTGCACGATGCTGTGCAGGGAATCCACGCCTTGCAAATGTTGGCTCGCCACCGGCACACCCAGCACCGGCACGATGGTTTTGGCCGCCAACATGCCTGGCAAGTGGGCAGCGCCGCCAGCTCCTGCGATGATGGCGCGCAGACCCCGCCCTTGGGCACTTTCAGCATAGGCAAACATGTCGTCGGGCATGCGATGGGCCGAAACCACGCGGGTTTCAAAGGGGATGCCAAATTCTTGGAGAATCTGGGCTGCGTGTTGCATGGTGTCCCAATCGGAGTTGGAACCCATGACGACGCCAACTTGGCACTGGGTCATGATGTGGCTTGGTGTGAGCGAAAGACGAATTTTAAGACGGGACCCCCATGATCGATGTGACCATTGAGAATTTCGAAGCCGATGTGATTGCGGCTTCACAGACCACACCGGTGTTGGTGGATTTTTGGGCCGACTGGTGCGGCCCCTGCAAGTCGCTGGGCCCCGTGCTGGAAAAGCTGGAGACCGCTTATGACGGTCGTTTCAAGCTGGTCAAGGTGAATGCCGACACCGAGCAACAACTGGCTGGCGCGTTTGGCGTCAAGAGCCTGCCAACCTGTATTTTGCTGATGGGCGGGCGCCCTGTGGACGGCTTCATGGGCGCGTTGCCTGAAGGCAAAGTGCGCGAATTTCTAGACAAACACCTGCCCTCGGAGGGCGAATTGGCAGCCGAGGCTGACACCCAAGCCGCCCAAGAACTGATGCAGGCGGGTGACCCCGACGCCGCGCTGGCCAAACTGCAAGAAGCCCTCACGCTCAACCCGGCCGACGACGAGGCGCGCTATAACTTTGTCAAACTGCTGATCGCGGTGGGCGATTTGGAAGAAGCCCAAGCCGCACTGGCGCCAACACTGGTGCAGATCCCGCTGCAACTGCGCTTTGACGCGCTGAACTACTGGTTGAAAGCCCTGCAGTTTGTCAGCACCGATGCGCGCGGTGGCTGGACCTTAGAGCAGTTCGACGCCCTGATTGCACAAAACAAACGCGACTTCGACACCCGCTTGGCCAAAGCCCGGGTGCTGGTGGCCGCGGGTCAGATGGAAGCGGCGATGGAAGAGTTGCTGGAGATCATCATGCGCGATAAAACTTGGAGTGAGGATGTGGCGCGAAAAACCTATGTGGCGATTTTGGAATTGATGACCCCGCCCAAGCCCAAAGCAGACGATGCAGCGTTTGGCAAAACCGCAGGCGGCATTGAACTCACGGGCAAAGGCGCGGTGCAAGAAGACCCGCAAGCCGAGTTGGTGTCGCGTTATCGGCGCAAACTGAGCATGGCGTTGAACTGAAGGCCTACGGCCCTCGCCCACAAAACCCACAGGCTCAGTCTTTGAGTCGCTCCCAGGCCTCTTGGTATTTGGCAGCGGTTTGGGCAATCACCTCTTGCGGCAAGTGCGGTGCCGGAGGTGATTTGCTCCAGGGTTTGCCCTGCACCTGGGCGGTCTCGAGCCAGTCGCGCAAAAACTGTTTGTCGTAGCTGGGCGGGTTGACGCCTTCCTGGTAGCTGTCTGCCGGCCAGTAGCGCGACGAGTCGGGCGTGAGCACCTCGTCCATCAGCACCAGGTTGCCATGGAGGTCCAGGCCAAATTCAAACTTGGTGTCGGCAATGATGATGCCTTTGGCGGCGGCCACATCACGTGCGGTCTCGTACAAGGCAATGCTGAGGGTACGAATTTTTTCGGCCAAGCCGCGACCCACGGTCTCGACCACTTGGTCAAAGGTGATGTTCTCGTCGTGGTCGCCCACCGCGGCTTTGGCGGCGGGTGTGAAGATGGGGTCGGGTAGCTTGCTGGCGTTCTTCAAGCCCTTGGGCAAGGGCACGCCACACACAGACTGGCTCTGTTGGTACTCTTGCCAGCCGCTGCCGGCCAAGTAACCCCGGACCACGGCTTCTACAGGGATGGGTTTCAAGCGCTTGACCAACATGGAGCGGCCCCGCACCTGGGCCACCTCGTCGGGGCTGACCACGCCCTCAGGGGCTTCGCCTGTCAAGTGGTTGGGGCATATGTGACCGAGCTTGCCAAACCAGAACAAGGCCATTTGGGTGAGCAACTCGCCCTTGCCAGGAATGGCCTCGCCCATGATCACGTCGAACGCGCTGATGCGGTCGGAGGCCACCATCAAGATGCGGTCATCGCCAACGGCGTAGTTGTCGCGCACCTTGCCGCGCGCCAGCAGGGGCAAGGAAGTCAACGCCGAGGTGTGCAAAGCGGGAGTCATGTGTGTCGCCATTCCAATAAAAAAGCCCGCTGAAGCGTCAACGGGCTGGCAGAACCATGGCTGTGAATGATCGCAAGCAATGGCACTTTGAGAAGCTTACTTCACCAATTGCGCCAACTCGCCTTTGGCGTACTTGGCGGCCATGATGGCCAGCGTGGCGCCTTTGATTTTGCCGCCTTGGCCTTCGCAGCCGAACTCGAGGTAGCGCTGCTTGCAAATCGCTTTGGCGGCTTCGCGGGCGGGCTTCATCCATTCACGCATGTCGAACTTGTCGGGGTTCTCGGCTTGGAACTTGCGCACCGCGCCAGTCATGGCCAAACGGATGTCGGTGTCGATGTTGATTTTGCGCACGCCGTGTTTGATGGCTTCTTGAATTTCTGCCACCGGCACGCCGTAGGTTTCTTTCATCTTGCCGCCGTACTGGTTGATCAGCGCCAACAGGTCTTGCGGCACGCTGGAAGAGCCATGCATCACCAAATGGGTGTTGGGGATGCGCGCATGGATGGCTTTGACGCGGCTGATGGCCAGCACGTCGCCTGTGGGGGGACGGCTGAATTTGTAGGCACCGTGGCTGGTGCCAATGGCAATGGCCAAGGCGTCGAGCTGCGTGGCCAGGACGAATTGCGCCGCTTCTTCAGGGTCGGTCAGCATTTGGCTGTGGTCGAGTTTGCCCACCGCGCCCACGCCGTCTTCTTCGCCGGCTTCGCCGGTTTCGAGCGAGCCCAAGCAACCCAGTTCGCCTTCCACCGTGGCGCCAATTCTGTGGGCCATGGCCACCACTTGCTGGGTGACCGACACGTTGTAGTCAAAGTCGGCAGGGGTTTTGCCGTCTTCCATCAAGGAGCCGTCCATCATGACCGAGCCAAAGCCCAGGTCGAGCGCGCCTTGGCAAATCTTGGGCGAGGTGGCGTGGTCTTGGTGCATGACCAAAGGGATGTGGGGGTAGGCTTCGGTGGCGGCTTGGATCAGGTGCTTGATGAAGGACTCACCGGCGTATTTGCGCGCACCCGCACTGGCTTGCAAGATCACGGGCGAGCCGGTTTCTTGGGCGGCTTCCATCACGGCTTGGACTTGTTCCAAGTTGTTGACATTGAAAGCGGGAATGCCGTAACCCTGCTCAGCAGCGTGGTCCAAAAGTTCGCGCATCGAAACGAGTGCCATATCAAAGAATCCTTGAAGTTAATTTTTTATCGATCGGGACAATTTTACCGACCCCTGCTTGGCGCCATCCTGACAAGCCAAGCTCAACGGGCTCACCTGACGGTGCAAATCTTGAGCATGTTGGTGCCGCCCGGTGTGCCCATGGGCTCGCCGCAGGTGATGGCATAGACATCGCCCACATCCACGTCACCACGCGACTTGAGGTGGGCTTCGGCTTGCAACAAAGCGGTGTCTCGGTCGGCGCTGGTGTCCATGAGCAAGGCACTGACATTGCGAAACAAAGCCATCTTGCGTTGTGCGGCCACCTTGGTGGTGAGGGCGTAGATCGGGATGTGGATGCGGTGACGGCTCATCCACAAAGCCGTCGAGCCCGACTCGGTCAAGGCCACGATGGCCTTGGCGCCCATGTGGTGGGCGGTGAACAAAGCGCCCATGGCAATGCTGTAGTCGATGCGGGTGAAGGTTTGCCCGGTGAAGTCGCCGTCAAGCTCCACCTCTTCAGCGCCTTCGGCCGCGCTGCAAATCTTGGCCATCTCTAGCACCGTTTCGAGCGGAAACTTGCCTGCTGCCGTTTCGGCACTGAGCATCACGGCATCGGTTCCGTCGAGCACGGCGTTGGCCACATCGCTCACCTCGGCGCGGGTGGGCACGGGGTTGGTGATCATGCTCTCCATCATTTGGGTGGCGGTGATCACCACCTTGTCGTGTTCGCGAGCCAACTTGATCATGCGTTTTTGCAAGGCTGGCACGATGGCGTTGCCCACCTCCACCGCCAAATCGCCCCGCGCCACCATGATGCCGTCGCTGGCACGCAAGATCTCTTCCAGGTGCGGAATGGCTTCAGCACGCTCGATCTTGGCAATCAAACCGGGCTTGTGTTTGTATTCAGCGCCGGCCACATTGGCCAGTTGACGGGCCATTTCCATGTCGGTGGCGTTTTTGGGAAAGCTCACCGCGATGTAGTCGGCCTGAAAACTCATGGCGGTTTTGATGTCGTCCATGTCCTTGGCCGTCAAAGCGGGCGCGGTCAAGCCGCCGCCTTGTTTGTTGATGCCTTTGTTGTTGGACAACTCCCCGCCCGTCTTGACGACCGTGAGTACTTGCTCTCCTTTGACGGCTTCTACCGTCAAGACGATCAAGCCGTCATTGAGCAACAACAAGTCGCCAGGTTTGACGTCTCGGGGCAATTCTTTGTAGTCCAAGCCCACGCCGTGCAAGTCACCCGGCTCGGCGCGCGAGGCATCGAGCACAAACTTGGCGCCGTTTTCCAGCATCACTTTGCCCTCGGCGAACTTGCCCACGCGAATCTTGGGACCCTGCAAGTCGGCCATGATCGCCACTTGGCGGCCTGCACGCACGGCCGCCTCACGCACCAGGCGCGCACGTTCAATGTGGTCTTGGGCTTTGCCGTGGCTGAAGTTCAGGCGCACCACGTCGACACCGGCCCGAATCATTTGCTCCAACAAGGCTGGATCGCTGGATGCTGGGCCTAAGGTGGCAACTATTTTGGTGGCGCGGCGCGTCATGACAGGACTCCTGAGAATTGATGCAGTTGATTCTCACATGTTTAAAAGCGCCTAAAAATGCCACTTGACCCCGCCCGAACCTTGGTCATGTGCCTAAAAAGACGTCTTGGAAGCTAAAAAGCGATAATTGCCGGTCAATTGATGCATATCAGTGCCCTGAGACACCGTTCGCCTACTATTCGAACTGGGCCGCCCACTGTGGCCACGACCTGAGATTTTTGAACATGAACCTGACCCAAAAACCTATCCTTCCTCACGAGCCGATGCCACACCGCAAAGTCATGCGCGAGTGGTTGATTCCTCTGGCCGAGCGCACGACCTTGCTGGCCATCGTGCTGTTGGTGGTTGACTACACGCTGTGGGGTGCGCTGATGGCAGGAACCGTGCTGTTTGAGTCATGGTGGGCCAAGCTCTTGAGCGGCTGCGCGGCTGGTTTTGTGATTGGTCGCTTGTTCATTTTGGGCCACGACGCGTGCCACCAAAGCCTCACGCCCCACCGCAACCTCAACAAATGGTTGGGGCGCATTGCCTTCTTGCCCTCTTTGACGGCTTACAGCTTGTGGGACATCGGCCACAACGTGGTGCATCACGGCTACACCAACCTCAAAAACTTCGACTTCGTGTGGGCGCCGTACACGCCCGAAGAATTCGCCGCCCTGCCCCTGATGGCACGTGTCAAAGACCGCATTTACCGCAGTGGCTGGGCCCCCGGTCTGTACTACATGATCGAGATTTGGTGGAACAAGATGGTGTTCCCCAATGAAAAGAACATGCCGACCCGCCGCCCCATCTTTTTGAAAGACTGTTTGCTGATCACCGGCTTTGGTGCGCTTTGGGTCGCTGCCATGGTGTGGGCCGCTGTGGCCACCGAGCAATCTGTCGCTTTCATCTTGTTGATGGGCGTGGTCGTGCCCTTCTTCTTTTGGGTCAGCATGATTGGTTTTGTGGTGTACGTGCACCACACGCATGTGGACGTGTCTTGGCACGAAGAGCGCACGGGCTGGTCCAAGGCGTCGCCCTTTGTGTCTACCACGGTGCACCTGACCTTCCCGATGCAGATCGGCGCGCTGATGCACCACATCATGGAGCACACCGCGCACCACCTGGACATGAGCATTCCTTTGTACAAGCTCAAGCAAGCACAGAGCAAACTCGAAGAACTGCTGCCACAGCGCATCATCGTGCAGCCTTTCTCTTGGGGTTGGTATTTCCAAACCGCGCGCGACTGCAAGTTGTACGACTTCAAGCAAGACAGCTGGACCGACTACGCAGGCAAGGCCACCAGCCCGCGTGCTTTGACAGCCGCCTGATCGTCCAACACCCGTCACCCCGCAGCTCATCACGATTTGCGGGGTTTTTTCTTGTTCGCTTCACGCCCATGAAACGTCTTGTTGTGCTGTTCCTCTTGCTGGCATCTGCTGGCGCCCAGGCCATGTGGGTCACCGTCACACAAAACGAAGTGGCCACGGTGTATGTGGACTCGTCGTCGATCGCCCGCATCAACCAAAACCGTCGGGTCTGGGTGGTCTACGACTTGAAAAGCCCCGACATCACAGGGCAGCAATCGGTCAAGTCTTACATCGAGTACGACTGCGCCGAGGGCAAATACAAAACCCTCAGCGCCACCAGCCATCCCAACAAAATGGGCAATGGCCCCGCCATCAAATCACTGCCCGTCGGGGGCAGCTGGATGTCGGTGAGTCAAGACAAGATGAGCCGACAGCTGTTCAGCTTCGCTTGCGCTTGGTGAGCGGCGTTCAAAGAATTGCGTCAAGGCCTTTGCGCTCCAGCAAGCTCAACAACTTGAGTGAGGGGCCACTGGGATGCTTGTCCCCAAGCTCCCATTTACGGACGGTTGACAGGCTGGTATTGAGCACCGCAGCAAGCACCGCTTGACTCAGCTGCAGGCTTAGACGCAACTCTCGGATTTTGTCGCTGTCAAAGTCCTTCACAGGCGCGATGCACAACGCCTCAAACTTGCTCATTTTGCGTTTGTCAATAAAACCAAGTCGGTGCAAGTCCTGCGCGGTTTCGTACGCAGCTTCGAACAATCGACTTTTTGCTTTGGATTTAGTGCTCATGACAAATCTCCTTGAACGCACCGTCTGCGATCGCTATGGCTATCTCATCTTTGCTTCTCGCCAGAAGCAATGCGGCCAATTCCTTGAAAGTTTCAAGTTCATCGGCATCGATATTGGCGCGCTCATTTTTCTCAAACCCAAAAACAAAAAATCATCGGTTATTTTGATTGGTTGCCACTAAGGTTCTTGCGCCGCTGCGTTTACCTCGTCCCGCCATGCCGACTCGCTTTTTCACCAAGCCGTGTCCAAGGTCTGCATCTGTCAATCCTTGCGACATCTCTTGCACTGCCAGGCAGAGCGCCGGATCGGTCAGAGCTGTCTTTCGCATCCATCGGTCAAAGTGGCGCGTTTTAAAAACTCGACGAATGTTAATTATGCCACTTAGTGGCATACTTTACCTTGTCGGCATAGACCCGCCAACAAGAAATCAAGCTCTTTGTTCAAGCACGCTCGCAACGGCACACAAGCCGCGGTGGTGCCAACGAATTTGAGTGCGTCACGCATATTCATAAGCCCAAATGAAAACACGGGCAAAGATACCCGTGTTGTTTGGCGCTTACTTGAGGTTCACTCAACTTATGAAAAGGCTCGCCATTACCCCGCCGCGCGTCGCGTCAAGATTTCAAACGCTGGCAAGGTCTTGCCTTCGAGCACTTCCAGAAAAGCGCCGCCACCGGTGGAGATGTAGCCGACCTGTTTTTCGATGCCGTATTTGGCAATGGCGGCCAGGGTGTCGCCGCCGCCTGCGATGCTGAAGGCGCTGGACTCGGCAATGGCGTGGGCAATCACCTTCGTGCCGTTTTCAAACGCGGCAAACTCAAACACGCCCACTGGGCCGTTCCACACGATGGTGCCCGCGGCCATGAGTTGTGCAGCCAACTTGGCAGCGGTATCAGGGCCAATGTCCAGAATCAAATCGTCATCGGCCACCTCGGTGGCTTTCTTCACCGTGGCCACCGCGTCGGCGGCGAAAGTTTTGGCACACACCACATCAGTGGGGATCGGCACTTCGGCGCCACGGGCTTTCATGATCTCGATCACGGCTTTGGCCTCGGCCAGCAAATCAGGCTCGGCCAGGCTTTTGCCAATCTTCAAACCGGCGGCCAGCATGAAGGTGTTGGCAATGCCGCCGCCCACGATGAGCTGGTCCACGTTGTTGGCCAGGCTCTTCAAGATGGTGAGTTTGGTCGACACCTTGCTGCCCGCCACAATGGCCGCCAAGGGGCGCTTGGGGTT
>CANFJA010000045.1 GCA_947447235.1 Comamonadaceae bacterium | reverse complement strand
GGCGGCCAATTGATCAGCCTGTCGGCCGACGATGCCGCCACATTCTCGAAAACCGTGAATCAAACGGCCACTGAGATCATCAACAAAAATGCGGCTGCCAAAAGCGCTTTCGATACTTACACCGGCTTGGTTCGCAAGTACAAGTGAACGCCTTGCTGTTGACGCCATGCGCGCAAACTCGACCTGCTGAGCAGGGCGTGCTTATCCAAACTTGGCTCGGCACGCCGCCTGCATGTCTGCGTCGCGAATGAAACCGCACTGCCCTGAGCCACCACCCGTCGAAGCTCGGCACATGGCCTGCAAGTCATTGCTGCGAATGAACCCACACTGGCCGCTGCCACTGCCTGTGGATGCGCGGCAGTAGGCCTGCAAGTCGTTGTCGCGGATGAAGCCGCACTGGCCTGAACCCATCCCGGTGGTGGCACGACACATGGCCTGCAAGTCGTTGTCTCGAATGAAGCCACATTGCCCGCTGCCTGAGCCTGTGGTGGCACGGCAGTAGGCCTGCATGTCGTTGTCGCGGATGAACCCACACTGGCCCGAACCACCGCCAGAGTTGGCTCGGCACTGCGCTTGAAGGTTGGGGTCATGGATGAAACCGCATTGACCGCTTTGGGCATGGGTCGGGCCTTGCCCAATGCACGCCATGAGGCATAGAAAAGCAACCGCGATGTTCTTCATCCAAGCTCCTTCAAAGGCCCAAACAGCCTGCGCCAATGCGATGGAGTCTATTTGCAAAGACAGTTGGCTCAAAGAAAAACCCCGTAGCTTCTTGCGATGCTACGGGGTGAATCTGGTGGCCTGGACTGGAATCGAACCAGTGACACGCGGATTTTCAATCCGCTGCTCTACCAACTGAGCTACCGGGCCGAGTCGGGCATTGTAGCACCGCAAAAGCCCACTTTAACCCTCACAGCTTGGCCACTGCACGCAGGTTGTCGGCCGTGGTCGTGGGAAAACCAAAATACTCCAAGTAGGCGGGGATTTGCTCAAATAGCATGTCTGAGCCCACCTGCACGCGACAGCCACGCGCTTGCGCTGCAGCCAAGAATGCGGTGATCTCTGAACGCATGACCACCTCGCCCACAAAGGTGTTGGGCGACAAACGCGATACATCCATCGGCAAAGGATCGCCTTCGTTCATGCCCATGGGCGTGGCGTTGACCACCAAATCAAATCCTGCTGGATCGTTCGATCCCGTGGTCACGTCAATGTGGGGATGGTGTTGTTTCAAGCGCTGACCCAAGTCCTCGGCCGATGCCGTGTTCACATCAAACAAGCTGATGGCTGCAATGCCTGCGCCTGCCAATGAGGCGGCAATGGCGCACCCCACGCCACCGCTGCCCACCACCAGCACACGCGCACCCTGTAGGTTCAAGCCCTTGCGTTGCACGCCGCGCACAAACCCTGCGCCATCGAACATGTCGCCCAACAAGCGTCCATCTGGCGTACGTTTCACCGCATTGCATGCACCGGCCACTTTGACGGTGGCAGTGACCTCGTCCAACAAGCCCACGGTGGTCACCTTGTGGGGCATGGTGATCAAGGCGCCTCGGATGTTGGTCAAGGTGAAGACCGACTTTAAAAATACCGGGTAGTCCGACGCTTGGCAACCCATGGGCACCACCACCGCATGGATACCCGCCTGTTCAAAGTACGGGTTGTAAATCATGGGGGACTTGAAGCTGTGCGTCGGGTAGCCAATGTGGGCAATGATGTCGGTGTTGCCGGTGATCATGGGTGTTTATTTCTTCGCGTTATTCGCAGCAGACACGCCCGCGCGCAGGCCCAGCAAATAGCTGTCGGCCCCAAAGCCACAGATTTGACCCTTCACAATTTCGGCAAATACCGAATGGTGGCGGAACGCTTCACGCGCATGGATGTTGGACATGTGCACCTCAATGATGGGGCAAGTCAAGATGGCCAATGCATCGCGTATGCCGTAGCTGTAATGGGTCCAAGCACCGGCATTGATCAGCACCGCATCAACGCCATCGGCAAAACCTTGGTGAATGCGCTCACACATCGCACCTTCGTGGTTGGTCTGGAAAAACTCGAGCGCCACCCCCAACTCAGCACCCAGCTTTGTCATGCTGGCATTGATTTCATCCAGCGTGACGGTGCCGTATTGGGCAGGGTCGCGCTTGCCAAACATGTTGAGGTTGATTCCGTTGAGCATCAAAATTTTCATAGCGGTCTCGGGTCTAGGGTGAAAAAAACAGCGGGCATGCCTCGGCCCGCTGTCGCATTGTGCGCGTGTTTATTTGCGCAATTTGGCCAACTCAGCTTGCACTTCGGCCACGATGGGGCCCACTGCGGCGCTGTGCTTGTCGATCACTGGTTTCATTTTGTCGCGCAACTTGGCCACTTCAGCGGCTGAGAACTGCGACACAGTCATGCCATTTTTCTTGAGCAGCTCCAAGTTGGCAGCCAAGGCAGCACGCGACTGTGCGCGTTGGTTTTTGGCGGCAGCATCGGCTGAGTCGTCGATGATTTTCTTCTCCGCTGCACTCAGGCTGTCCCACACTTTTTTGCTGAAGATCACCGACTGGGGGTTGTATTGGTGGTTGGTCAAGGTGACAAATTTCTGCACTTCCCAAAACTTGTTGGCGGCAATCACAGAGACTGGGTTTTCTTGGCCATCAATGGCTTTTTGTTCCATGGCGGCATACACCTCAGGGAACGGCAGGGGGGTGGGGTTGGCGCCCAAGGCTTTGACCCAATCGACGTTGATGGCGTTAGGGATCACACGAAGCTTCAAGCCTTCGATGTCTTCAACTTTGTTGAGGGGGCGTTTGCTGTTGGTGATGCTGCGAAATCCCAACTCCCAGTAGCTCAAACCGACGATGCCTTTGTCTTGCAGCATGGCGTGCATTTTTTGACCAATCGGCCCATCTGCAATCACATCTGCTTCTTTTTCGTTGGAGAACATGAAGGGGAAGTCAAACACCTCCAGCGCTTTGACTTCACTGGCCAAGATGCCCGAATTCATAACGGCCATTTCCACGGTGCCGCCTTTGATCGATGACACCACAGCTTGGTCGCTGCCGAGCGCGCCGTTCAAAAACAATTGCACCTTGATCTTTCCGCCCGACTTGGCAGCCACCGATTCAGCAAATGCTTTCATACCCACCACGGCTGGGTGGCCCTCAGGACCATTCAAGCCAAATTTCAGCGTGCGCTCTTTGATGTCTTGCGCCCAGGTGCTGCCAACTGCCACCATGGCGACAGCAGCCACCACAGATTTGATAAAAAAGCGTTTCATGACAAAGTCTCCAGATTGATGTTGAGGTCGTACGCGAAAAACATGTTTGCCCCAGCCCGGCGTACCCATTCAGGCGGAGCTTTCAAACTCAATAGAACCAGCGTGCTGGCACCATCACCAGCGATGGAAACAGCACCATCAAGAACATGACGAGGAACTGAACCGCCATGAAGGGAAGCACGCCACGCGTGACCTCGTCCATGCGCATGCGCCCTACGCCCGCCACCACGTTCAACACCGTGCCCACGGGCGGGGTGACCAAACCAATGGAGTTGTTGATGATGAACAGCACACCAAAGTACACAGGGTCAATGCCAGCCGCTTTGACGATGGGCATGAGCACTGGCGTCAAGATCAAGATGGTGGGTGTCATGTCCATGGCCGTGCCAACGACCATGCACAAGACCATGATGGCCATCAACAGCAACGTGGGACTGCCCAGCAAGGGCTCTAGCAACGTCACCACCTGGGACGGCAAATTGGCCACCGTGATCAGCCATGCAGACACCATCGCTGCCGCGACCAAGAACATGATCACCGCAGTTGTTTTTGCTGCTGTTTGGAACACCTGAAACAGTTGCCCCCAGGTCAATTCACGGTAAATCACGCCCGCCACAAACAACGCATACACGGCGGCAACCACGGCAGCTTCCGTGGGGGTGAACACCCCCATGCGCAAACCCACCAAAATGATCAAAGGCAACATCAAGGCCCACCCTGCACTGCGCATGGCGGCGAACACTTCAGCAGTGGATTTGCGCGGCGGCGGCGTCAACACCTCACGTCGTGTCAACCACCACCAAGTGACCCACAAACCGGCGGCCAGCACGATGCCAGGCACAATTCCGGCCAGAAAAAGTTTGCTGATCGACACATTGGCGGCCACACCAAAAATCACAAAGCCAATCGATGGTGGAATGATCGGACCAATGACACCACAGGCGGCAATCAGCCCACCGCTGCGGGCTTTGTCATGGCCCGCTTTGACCATCATGGGCAGCAGCAATGCAGTGAGTGCTGCGGCATCGGCCACGGCTGAACCTGACAGCGCAGACAACAAGCAGGCGGCCACAATGGTCACATAGCCCAAGCCACCCCTGATATGGCCGACCAAGGCCATGGCAAAGTCAACGATGCGGCGTGACAAGCCACCCGTGTTCATCACCTCGCCGGCCAACATGAAGAACGGCACGGCCAGCAGCGGAAAACTGTTGGCGCCTTCAATCACGTTTTGCGCCAAGATTTGTGCATCAAACATGTCCATGTGAAACATGAGTGCTGCGCCACACAAAAGCAGCGAGAAGGCAATTGGCACACCCAAGGCCATGGCAGCCAACAAAGAACTTAAAAACACGGCAATCGTCATGACTTTGTGTCCCTGTTATTTCAACGGTGCTGGCACATCGACGGGCTCTTCTTCAGACTCTCGCACCCCGATCAATTCGCTGTCCTCTAACTTGCCTGTCATCAGTCGCATCAACCGGTCGATCAGGATCAGTGCGCCTGACACAGCCAACACCATGCCGCAACCGTAAAACAAGCCCATGGACAACTCCATGACCGGGCTGTTGGAATCCCAGTTGATGAGGGCTTGATTCAACGACCCCACCAACAACAACCAGCAGATAAACAGCATCAACACATGGCCGATGACCAAGAAGGCTTTTTGTCCTGTCACAGAGAGTTTGGAGACCAAGGTGTCAGAACCCAAATGCGCGCCGTCCTTCATGGCCACGATGGCGCCTAAGAACGTCATCCACACAAACAACCAGCGTGACAGTTCTTCAGACACCGTCAGGCCTGAGTTGAATGCGTAGCGCAGCACCACATTGCCAAACACAAGCACCACCATCACGGCCAAGCAAGTCGCAATCAGGACCTCCAGCGCACGGCAATAAACAGCAATCAGTTTTGTCAGCATGTGACGTTGCTCCAGATAACAAGATTTATAATGTACGAACTGGATAGTTTTAAGTCATCGGGAATAACCCTAGTGGTCGGGGCTTATTTGCAAACGAATCGACTCACCATGTCCACGATGTTGGTACGGCGCAAAGCGATTTCAGCGGTCGATGCTTTGCCACGTTTGAAAATCAATCCAAAGGTGTGTTTGTTGGAGACATTGAAAAAGGTCAGGGCCGAGATGGACGCATGAATATCCACCGGGTCTAAGCCTTTGCGAAACACACCCTCGGCCACACCACGCGCATAGAGCTTTCGAATGGCTTCAATGGCAGGCACATTAAGTTGCTGAATGATTTTGCTTTGAGCCAAAAACTCACCGCGCTGAATGTTCTCGCTCATCACCAGTCGAATGTAGTACTCGTTGTTGTTGTGGTGGTCAAAGGTGAATGCCACCAACTGCGCCAGCGCTTGCTCGGGTGGCAGACCGTCGAGATGCAACGAGTTTTCGATCTGGCGCATGCGCCGGTAGGCCTCTTCTAAGACCGCGAGGTACAGCCCTTCTTTGCTGCCAAAGTAGTAATAGATCATGCGCTTGCTGGTGCGTGTGGCGGCCGCAATTTCATCAATGCGTGCACCGCTCAAGCCCTTGTCAGCAAATTCTTTCGTGGCAACCTCTAAAATCTCTGCCATGGTTCTTGCAGGATCGTTGGTGCGCGAGGTAGCCGGGCGGTTTTGTACGATCTGGTTCATTCTCGAAGTATAGATGTCACCCGCTCGACCCACAAGCAACGCACGAACCCTTGGCCAAACGACACGTCAAACCTTACATTTCTGATGCACACCCACCCGGAACCTTCACAGACGCGACTGATACTGATAGCTGTGACTGCATCGGGGCTTTTGTTTTGCGGTTGTCACTTACTCAATGGTTGGTTGCTCAGCTATTTTGAGATTTCGAACCACATCAGCCTGATTTACTTGCCTGGGTTCATCAGGCTCGCCAATGTGCTGCTGTTTGGGCTTGTGTGGGGCAGCATTGCCACAGCCATGGGCGGCTTATTCTTGATGTGGTGGTTTCATGAAACTTGGCTCATTGGGCTATTCAATGTCGGCATATCCGCCAGTGTGGCGGCCTTGGCTGTTGTGTTGATGCAAGTGCTGCTGCAGCGCCGCCTGTCTTTGCGCAAACTGTCTGACCTGATTCAGTTGGCTGGTTTGTACGCGTTGCTCAACGCCGTGTCACACCATTTGATGTGGAGCATTCTTGATCCAGTGCAACTCATCGCTTGGCCACAACTGTTTTATATGGTCGCTGGTGATTTGAACGGCGCATTGATTGGGGCCTTGGCTTTGCGATGGTTGGCGCAACACACTGGGATGGTTCCATGGGTGCGCAACTTGTCGAACGCCAGTTCGCAAGACATCGCCAACAACAACTGATCCACCGGCCCAAAGGGCTGGGTCACGCGTTGCGCTTGGACTTGGACAAGTCAATGCCCAATTGCTTGAGTTTGCGGTAGAGGTGCGTTCGCTCTAAGCCTGTTTTATCTGCCACACGGGTCATCGAGCCATGCTCTTGTGCCAGATGAAATTCAAAATAAGCACGCTCAAAGGCATCGCGTGCGTCGCGCAGGGGCAACTCAAGCTCAAAGCTCTGATGGCTCACAGGCAACACCACGGCATGTGCCTCAGGTGCACTTGATGCAATCACATCATGAGACACCGGCGAGCCTGAACTTTTGTGCCCAGGCGTGACAACTGGCTTGCGCGACAAGGCCTGTTCAACGGCTTTGAGCAGTTTTTGCAGGGTGATGGGTTTTTCTAAAAAAGCCTGTGCGCCTATGCGGGTGGCTTCGACAGCGGTATCGATGGTGGCATGACCGCTCATCATGATCACGGGCATGTTCAACAAGCCCGCGCTCGCCCACTCTTTGAGCAGCGTGACGCCATCGGTATCAGGCATCCAAATATCAAGCAACACCAAATCAGGCCTTGCAGCTTGGCGCGCCAAACGGGCAGCGGCTGCATTTTCGGCCACCTCGACCGCATGTCCCTCATCGTTGAGAATTTCTAACAAGAGGTCACGAATGCCCAACTCGTCATCAACCACCAAAATATTTGCCATGAATCAACGCGTTTCACTGAATTAGAGCAAGGAATGTTGCTGCTCAACAACTTGGAATGATAACGACACTTGCGCCCCGCTCACCACACCCGAGAGTTCCCTGTTTTTCAGGTCGATGCGTGCGCCGTGCTCATCCGCAATTTTCTTGACCACGGCTAAGCCCAAGCCTGTACCACGGGTTTTGGTAGAGACATAAGGCTCAAATGCACGCTTGAGAATTTTGCTCGGAAATCCTGGGCCATTGTCTCTGACCACCAAACGCACGCGACCGGATGTCGCAACCCATTGGGTAGAAATCGACACCTCAGGCACAGCCATACCTTCGGTGGCATCTTGCGCGTTTTGCAACAGGTTATGCACCACTTGGCGCAATTGCTGCGCGTCGCCCTGAATGGCTGGGCAGTCCCCATCAAGCTCGACCGCCACAGGAACCAATGCGTTTTCGTTGCCATACAACTGAAGCACGTCTTGCACCAAAGCATTGAGGTCGAGTGGATGCAACTCAGCCACGGGAAGGCGCGCATAGTCTCGAAACTCGTTGACCAAACGTTTCATGGCATCAACTTGATCCACGATGGTTTTGACCGATTTGTTCAGCATGAGTTGTTCAGGCTCAGCCAACTTGCCACTGAGCTTCATGGCCAAACGCTCGGCCGATAGCTGGATGGGAGTGAGCGGGTTTTTGATCTCGTGGGCCAAACGACGGGCCACCTCGCCCCATGCTTGCGCACGCTGGGCCGAGACAATTTCTGAGATGTCGTCAAACACCAGCAAGCGCGCATGGTTGGGCAGCACGGCACCACGCGCAAGAATGGTGATGTGCTGACGGGTGTCGTCCACCATTTCTACCGCTGGACTCATCAGGGTGGCGTGCAGTTCAAACGACTGCTGCCAATGGTCCAAACCATGTTGGCTGCGTTCACCTAAAAACCCTTCAAATTCATTTTGTACGTGTTCTGCAAATTTGGCCATGCCCTCCATGTCGCCCAAGACGCGTCCTTCCCACGCGGCCAGAGGAACGCGCAAGATGCGAGTCGCACCGGGGTTGGACGACTGAATCGCGCCACGCTCATCCAACACGATCACGCCAGCGGTCAGGTTATCCAAGATGGTTTGTAAGTTGGCGCGTGCATGGCTGACTTGCCCCATGCTCAGATCGACCGCAGCGCGCGCATCAGAAAGTTGCTGCGTCATTTGTGCAAACGACCGGGTCAAGCCACCCAATTCGTCGCGTCCTTGCAAGGCCGGTTTAGGACTCAAATCACCTGCGGCCACATCGCGCACACCTTGTGCCAACAAAAGCAATGGCTTGGCCAATTGATTGCCCAGCAACACAGCCAGCAGCACAGCGCCAAAGACAGCCAAAAATAAACTGAGGGTCAAGGTGCCGATGTACATGCTGCGTAAGCCATCGCGCCCCAAAGCAAGTTCTTGGTACTCCCGGTAAGCGGCTTCAACAGCCAGCGCATTGCCAACCAAGGTGGGTGGAATGGCCTTGGTCACTTGCAATATCCGGGGCTCCACCATCAAGCCTAAACCTGATGCAGGAATCAAAGCCAAGGCACGAATTTTGGCTTCGGAATTTCCTTTGACTTGGGCCTCTTCCAAACCATCGATAGAAGTCACCCAGCCTTGGGCTTTGACCTGTTTGAGTGAGGAGGCAGCAGGGCGATCCGGATTGATGGTGAAACGCGATGTGCCCGCACTGGCCAAGGCTTGACCGGCGGTGTTCCACACGATCACATCGTCAGCGCTCAGCTGGTCGCGCAAGCGCTCAAGCGCCAAGCCAACCGAGGCGTCTGGCAGGTCCATGATTTGGCTGGTTGCAGCGCGTGTCTTTTGACCTAAATCATTGGCCAAGTTGTCTAGCGTAGATCGCCCTAAGCTCAAACCGGCGTCCAGCGCACCCTCCACCTTCACATCAAACCAGCTCTCAATCGAGCGCGACACAAATTGATACGACACGCTGTAGATCAGCAAACCTGGCAGCAAGCCCACCAATGCAAAGGTGGCCGCAATTTTGAGCAGCAATCGGCTGCCAAATTTACCTTGTCGCAAACGCAGCATCAGCCGCAACGAGAGCCAGGCAATCACCAGCATCAACAGGGTGGCCACCACCACATTGAGGACAAACAGCTGTCGGTAGTTGCGTTCATACAGCTGGCGGTTGTCGCTGGCTTGGGTTAACAAAAACAACAGCACCAAACCCAGACCTAAGATCACCGCCGCACTGATCACCACCAACCAGCGCTTTTGGTGCGGCTTTAACTTCACACCTTCTGGTGCGTGAATTCTCATGGGGGCGACACCAGCACAAGCCGCTGCTTTCTTTCCAGATTGATGTTCCAGTCGCTTTGTCCGGCTGCACCCATTTGCAATGGCCGTGGCAACTGGGTCAGATCCAAACGAAAACTCATCTCAATGTTTTGTTTTGCGTCGGCCTCCAAGTCCACTGAATTGGCCACGCGCCATTGCACCAAGCGACGCACAGACACAAGCGCATCGTCGAGGCTGTCATAAGTTTGCCCCATGTTCATGCCTAAGCCTCCTGCGCTGAAAGGCTGCGCAGAGACATTCACGCGCCAGCGGCGGGTCAGCGGCATGAAACTTAATCGGACATGACGCTCCGTATGCGCGACGTTCTTGTCGTAGAAATACCAGCGCTCACGCACGATGTCGACCTGAGTCACAAAATACAGGGACACACCTTTGAGCATGGCGTCTTCAAGCAAGCTGGGCAGGTCAAATTGCAAGGAGGCTGACAGGTAGACCCCTTGGTCAATGCGCTCAAGTTTGAGCCCTTGGAGTTCAACTGGCGTGATGGCTTGCGCATGGGGCGACCCCAAACACACGATCACTGTGAGCAGCAACGAACGCCACATGGGCGTGACGCATCGCTTGATCGTCTCAGTGCGCCAATTTTTTTTCCAACAGTGCGAAATAAAAGCCATCGTGGTCACCTGGCAGATTGTCTGACAGTGCAGGGGCTGCGCGCATGGTTTGGGGCCTTAAATGCCCGAGAGAGGGTACCAAGCAGGCATCAGTGTTGTGTTCAACAAACGTTTTCACCTGTTCGTCCCCCTCTGCCTTGAAAACAGAGCAGGTGCAATACAGCAAACGACCACCAGGACGTACCAAAGGCCACAGCGCATGGAGCAACTGCAATTGAATTGCGGCGAGTTGTGCAATGTCGGTCTCGCGTCGCAACCAGCGGATGTCTGGGTGCCGCCGCACGATGCCCGACGCCGTGCAAGGTGCGTCCAACAGGACCGCATCAAACAGCTGTCCATCCCACCAAGTTTTGGGCTTGGCCGCATCCGCCACCAACACCTGCGCATGCAGCCCCAAGCGATGGAGGTTTTGGGTGATTCGCTCGCAGCGCTGCGCGTCAATATCCAAGGCCACGACCTGGTCTATGTTTTGCAACATTTCCAGCAGATGCGCCGTCTTGCCCCCAGGGGCCGCACAGGCATCCAAAATTCGCACAGCGTTGTCGCCACGCGACAAACCTGTCAGCAGCAGTTGGGCCGCACACTGTGCCGCAGCGTCTTGCACCGAGCACAGCCCTTCCTCAAAACCAGGGATGTCGCGCACTGCGCGACCCTGCGCCAACACCAAGCCCTGTTGGCCGACCGTTTCTGCGTGGACATCGGCGTGTTGCCAGCGCGCAAGCAAGTCCTCACGCGAGATGCGTTGTGTGTTCACCCGCAAGGTCATCGGCGCGGCTTGGTTGTTGACACGCAAAATGTCTTGCCAATGCTGCGGATGGTCGTGTTGCACCCGTTGTATCCACCACAACGGATGGTTCCACTGCGCCTGTGGCTCTGCATGGGTCAAAGCCACCAAGGCCTCACGCTCCCGCAAAAAACGCCGCAAGCAGGCGTTCAAGAAGCTGGCTTGACCCTGCAGCGCACGGGTTTTTTTGGCCGCTTCTACGGCTTGGTTGACCAAGGTGTGGGGCTCATAGGGGGCCTTTTGCTCATCCCACGCCAAGGCCAAGGCTGTACAGAGCAATGCGTCAGGCAAGGGTGCGGGTGAACGCGCCGCCAGTTTGACACGCAAGGCTTGGGCACGGCCGAGTTGGCGCAACACCTGGAACAGCAGGGCCTGCACGCCAGGACGCAGCCCCGGTGCAACCGCTTCTAAAGCGGCGGTGCCTGAGACACCCCGTCGCACCGCGACCAAGGCCTGCGCCACCGCCTGCAACTGCTGCCAAAGCGGCACCGACGCACCTGATGCAACTGTCATTCGAGCTTGCGTCCGGGTTTGTATTTGAACGCCTGCGCCAACAAATTGGCCGGGAACAAGGCAATGGCGTCGTTGTAATTCTGAACCGCTTGGTTGAAGCGCTGCACGTCGGGTTGGATGGAGATGCT
>CANFJA010000044.1 GCA_947447235.1 Comamonadaceae bacterium | reverse complement strand
GTCGACTTGATTGGCTTGTTTCCCAAAGAGTTTGAACTGGCCACGGTGTATGCCTTGGGCATTGCCACGCAGGCTAACCAAGCGCAACTGGCACAGCAACTGGCGGACCAGCTCACCAGTGACAGCACACGCGCCCAGCGCATGGCGCTTGGGTTTGAGCTGGCTGACTAAAATTGCGGGCATGACACAGCCCGTTGTATGAGCAAAGCCTTCACCCGAGACACCGACTCGGACGATGACGACGAGGTCGGCCTGCCCCCTTTGCCCGCAGGGGGCAAAAACTACATCACGCCAAAAGGCTACGCCGTTTTGCGGGCTGAGTTGTTTGACTTGATGGACAACGAGCGTCCGCGCATGGTCGAGGTCGTGCATTGGGCGGCCAGCAACGGCGACCGCTCTGAAAATGGCGACTACCACTACGGCAAAAAACGTTTGCGCGAAATCGATCGGCGCATTCGTTTTTTGACCAAACGGCTTGAAATGGCCGAAGTCACCGACCCCAGCGTTCACCACGGCAGTGACCAGGTGTTTTTTGGTGCCACGGTGACCTATGTGGACGAAGCCGATGTCGAACGCACCATCACCATTTTGGGCATTGACGAAGCCGACAGCCTCAAGGGCGAGGTCAGTTGGATTTCACCCATTGCGCGGGCCTTGCTGAAGGCGCGTGTCGGCGATGCTGTCAAATTGGTCACCCCAGTGGGTGTGCAAGAGGTGGAGGTGTTGACGGTGCGCTACCCCGAGGCTTCAAGCGCTGCGAACTGAGTTGGCCGTTCAGTCGCCTTCGCGCTCGGCGCCAGACATGACCCGACGCGCTTGCAGCACCGAAGGGACGCGACGCAAATTGCGCATCACCGCCTCCAGGTGATCGGTGTCTCGCACCGAGATGACAAAGCGCAAATCGGTGGCTTCTTGCCCCGTCACTTCATCGGCCATGTTCACCAAGGTGATGTCTGCTTCTGCAGTGGCGATGGCGGCCGCCACTTTGGCCAACACGCCTTTGCCATTGCTGACGGTGACCACCACAGAAACTTCAAAATGGCGTTTGGGCTCTTCCGACCACTCCACGGCGATGAAGCGTTCGCTGTCTTTGTGCTTCAGGCGTTGGCCGACCCCACATGGCTGGGTGTGCACCACCAAGCCTTCGCCATGGCCCAAATAGCCCAAGATCACATCGCCTGGAATGGGGCGACAACAAGGAGCGTATTGCACCGAGGCGTTCTCACTGCCATCGACCACCACGCCGCCTTGCGACACGTTTTCGTGGGCGGTGAAGCGCTCGCGGCTCATCAGCAAGGCGTCGGGTTTTTGGCCTGTCTCTGACAGCAGCGAGGTCAGTCGCTTGGCCACAATGCTGGCCACGCGCTTGCCCAAACCGATGTCTACCAACAGCTCCTCTTGTGTCTTGCTGCCTGTGAAGCGCAACAACTTGTCCCAGATCGCTTGGTGCAGGGCGTCGATGGCGGGGAGCTGTTCTATGCCCTCAGCGCGCAAAGCTTGCGCCAACAGTTTTTGTCCAAGCTCTTGTGACTCTACCTGCGCCATGGTCTTGAGGTGATGGCGAATTTTTGAGCGGGCACGACCGGTGCGCACAAAGCCCAGCCATGCAGGGTTAGGCGCCGCCACCGTGGATGTGATGACTTCGACCACATCGCCATTGCGCAACTCGGTGCGCAATGGCACTTGCTCGCCATTGACTTTGGCCGCCATGGTGCGGTCGCCCACATCGCTGTGCACCGCATAGGCAAAGTCCACCACCGTGGCGCCGCGAGGCATGGCCATGATGCGACTCTTGGGGGTGAACACATACACCGCATCGGGAAACAAGTCGACTTTGACATGGTCCCAAAATTCGGTGGCGTCCCGCGTTTCGTCTTGAATGTCGAGCAAGGACTGCAACCACTTGTTGCCCAGTTGGCTGCTGTCTTGGTTGGGTGTTTTGGCTTTGTAGAGCCAATGCGCCGCCACACCCGACTCGGCCACCAAATGCATGGCTTCGGTGCGCATTTGAAATTCCACGTTCAAGCCCGAAGGCCCCACCAAGGTGGTGTGCAGCGATTGATAGCCGTTGAGCTTGGCAATCGCGATGTGGTCTTTGAATTTGCCCGGTACCGGCTTGTAGAGCTGGTGCAGCACGCCCAAGGCGGTGTAGCAGTCGGTCACCGTTGGCAAGATCAGGCGAAAGCCATAGATGTCTGTCACTTGGGCAAAGCTCAAGTTTTTGCCATCCATTTTTTTGTAGATCGAATAGAGCGTTTTTTCTCTTCCCGAGATGCGCAGCTTCAAAGCTGCTTTTGCAAATGAAGTTTCTACTTCTTGCTGTACGCGTTGCATCAAATCGCGTCGGCGGTGCCGGGCTTTTTGCACTGCCTTGCTCAGCACCTTGTGGCGCCAAGGCCTCAAATGTTGAAAGGCCAGTTCCTGCAACTCACGGTAGGTTTGGTTCAGTCCTAAGCGGTGTGCGATGGGCGCGTAAATCTCGAGTGTTTCGTTGGAGATGCGCTTCCACTTGGTACGTGGCATGTCGCCCATGGTGCGCATGTTGTGGCTGCGGTCGGCCAGCTTGATCAAAATCACACGCACATCGCGCGCCATGGCCAACAACATTTTGCGAAATGACTCGGCTTGGTTTTCTTCGCGGGTATCGAACTCGAGCTTCTCAAGCTTGGTCAGTCCGTCAACCAATTCAGCCACTTGAATGCCAAAGCGTTCGATCAGATCGGTCTTGGTGATGCCGCAGTCTTCCATGGCGTCATGCAACAAGGCGGCTGACAGGGCTTGCGCATCGAGCTTCCATTCGGCGCACTGCGCGGCCACTGCGATGGGGTGGGTGATGTAGGGCTCACCGCTGTTGCGCAATTGGCCCAAGTGGGCTTCGTCGGCGTAGCGGTAAGCCCGACGCACTTGGTCGAGCCCTTCGGGGTTGAGGTAGCTCAGTTTTTCAGTCAGCGCAGCAAAGCTGGCAGCCGCGGCATTGGCGGCGGCTTTTTTGATGCTGGCGGGTTGCTGGGGGGCATCCGACCTGGGTTTGACCGAGCTCATAGGTCTGACTTTACCCGCAATGAAAAAAGCACCGCAGGTGCGGTGCTTTTGAGCTGGGCGCGAAGCTTTGGATCAACCCGGCACTTTTTTGAGCATTTCGATGCCAATTTGACCCGCTGCAATTTCGCGCAGGGCGGTGACGCCGGGCTTATTCTTGCTCTCGACTTTGGCGGTGTGACCTTGGCTCAGCATGCGGGCGCGGTAGGTGGCGCACAACACCAACTGAAAGCGGTTGGGGATTTTTTCTAGACAGTCTTCGACGGTGATGCGTGCCATGGGGTGCTCCAGAAATCGGTTTAGGTGAGGTTCAAGGCTTGAAATATGTCAGCCCGAGCTCGGCGCTGTGCCAAGTATTTGAGACGCTGTGCATGCACGATGGCTTTGAGGTCAAAGAGCGCACGCTCAAACAATTCATTGATTATAACGTAGTCAAATTCTTTCACGTAGACCATCTCATCGGCTGCATTTTGCAAGCGCAGTTCGATCACCTCTGGCGCATCTTCTGCGCGGTTGTGCAGCCTTGACTTCAACTCTTCCCAGCTTGGCGGCAAGATAAAAATCAGCACTGCATTGGCAAAGATTTTTTTGATTTGAATCGCGCCTTGAAAGTCAATTTCGAGCACCACATCCGCACCTTGGGTAATGCGGTCTTCAATGGCTTTGCGCGATGTGCCGTAGCGTTGGCCATGCACATGGGCCCACTCTAAAAAAGAGTCAGAGGCGACCATTTGGTCAAACTCAGGTGCCGAGACAAAGAAGTACTCACGCCCATGTTTTTCTTGCCCACGTGGCGCACGCGTGGTGTGCGAGACGGAAGGCCGCACTTGCGCGTCAAGCTCCATCAAGGCTTTGACCAAACTCGATTTGCCAGCCCCACTGGGCGCGGCCACGACAAAAAGGTTGCCAGGAAAGTTGTCCATCATTCGAGGTTTTGTACTTGTTCACGCAGTTGTTCGATCAACACCTTCATATCCACCGAGATGCGGGTCATCTCCATGGTGGCTGATTTAGAGCCCAGCGTGTTGGCTTCGCGGTGCAGTTCTTGAATCAAAAAGTCCAGGCGTTTGCCCACGCCCTCTGCTTTGCCGCCTTGGGCCAGCAATGCATCCATCTCGTCAAAGTGCGACACCAAGCGCGTCAGCTCTTCAGCCACGTCAATGCGAATGGCAAAGGCGGTGGCCTCGGTCAGGGCACGGTCTTGGGCCGCCTCGGGCAAGGCGGCGCCATCGGCCAGCGCCATGGCTTCGCGCCAGCGTTCTAAAAACCGTAGGCGTTGTTGTTCGACCAACTGCGGCACCAGCGGCGCAGCAAGATCTGCCAACACGCGCAACTGGCTCAAGCGCTCACGCAGGGTTTGGCTCAGACGGGCACCCTCGCGTTCACGCGCATCGCTGAGCTGCTTGAGCGTGGTTTGGGCCAGCTTGAGCAGGGTCGGGCCAATGTCGGCTGGCACTTTGTCGACAGAACTGCTCAAACGCAGCACATCGGCCACCGACAAGGCGCCGGCCTTGGGTAGCCATGCCTGAACGGTGTCTTGCAGTGCCGACAAGCGCTGCAGCAATTGCGGGGTAGGTGCGCCCACGCTGTGGTCGGCACTTGACTCGATATGGGCGCGGACCTCCACCTTGCCGCGTTTGAGGTGCTTCATCAGCAGCTCACGCAGCGCGGCCTCATGAGGGCGTAACTCCTCAGGCACTTTGAAGCTCAGGTCGAGAAAGCGGCTGTTGACCGAGCGGATCTCCAGTCCCAAACGCAGGGCAGGGCTGGCTGTGGTGTCGGCGGTGTCGGGGTGCAGCTCGGCTTGCGCGCTGGCATAACCCGTCATGCTGTAAATGGGCATGGTCTGAGGTGTGGAGGCAAAGAGTGATTATCTCAGCTGCCCGGCCTCGGTCTGACGGCCCCCCAGATTGCCCGACAATTGTGGTTTTTCTGAACCATTTCGATTGCTTTACCCATGACTTCTTCATTGCCAGCCTCACGCCACACCCGCGCTGCCGACCAGTTGCGCCCCGTGCGCATCACGCGCCACTACACCATGCACGCCGAGGGCTCGGTCTTGATAGAGTTTGGCCACACCAAGGTGCTGTGCACTGCATCTGTGGAAGAAAAAGTACCCGGCCACAAAAAAGGCAGCGGCGAAGGGTGGGTCACGGCGGAGTACGGCATGTTGCCCCGCGCCACCCATACCCGCAGCGACCGCGAAGCCGCACGCGGCAAGCAGTCGGGCCGCACCCAAGAAATTCAACGTCTCATTGGCCGCTCGATGCGGGCGGTGTTTGACCTCAAAAAACTCGGCGAGCGCACCATTCACCTCGATTGCGACGTGTTGCAAGCCGACGGCGGCACGCGCACCGCCAGCATCACCGGCGCGTTTGTGGCTGCGCAAGACGCGGTCAACAGCTTGATTGCCTCGGGCAAACTCTCAGAGAGCCCCATCACCCAAGGCGTGGCCGCCATTTCAGTGGGCATGTTGGGCGACTTGCCCTTGCTCGATTTGGAATACACCGAAGACTCGAGTTGCGACACCGACATGAACGTGGTGATGACCAGTGCGGGTCATTACGTCGAAGTGCAGGGCACCGCCGAAGGCCTGCCCTTCACCCGTGACCAAATGAATGCCTTGTTGGCCTTGGCCGAAAAAGGCATTGGTGAGCTGATTGCCATGCAACAAGAAGCGCTGAAAGCCTGAGCGCATGAACTCGCCGATGAAGCGCATTGTTTTAGCGTCCAACAACACAGGCAAGCTCGCAGAGCTGCAAGCCATGTTTGCCCCCTTGGGGGTCGCGCTGGTGCGCCAAGCCGACCTGGGTGTAGGCGAGGCCGAAGAACCGTTTCACACCTTTGTCGAGAACGCGCTGGCCAAAGCCCGCCATGCCTCGCGCGAGAGCGGCTTGCCCGCGCTGGCCGATGACGCGGGCTTGTGTGTCGACGCCTTTGGAGGCTTGCCAGGGGTGCAAACCGCGTACTACGCCACCCAGTTTGGCTACGACAAGGGCGACGACAACAATGTGCGCGCCTTGCTTGAGCAAATGGCGCAAGTCGACAACCGCCGTGCCGCCTTGGTCAGCACCTTGGTGGCGGTGCGCCACCCGGACGATCCGGAGCCATTGATTGCCGTTGGGCGTGCCGTGGGCGAGATCACGCGCGCCCCCGTGGGCAGCAATGGGTTTGGGTTCGACCCCGTCATGTTCATCCCCCGCTTTGGCAAAACCTTTGCTGAACTGCCCGTGGAGGTGAAAAATGCCAACAGCCACCGTGGTCAAGCGGCGCAGCAGATGTTGGCCTTGATGCGTGAGCGCTGGTTTTAAGCCCGCATGCACACAGACATTCAGCACCTCATGCGTCCTGGCACGCTGTCTTTGAGCAGCTTGCCGCCTCTGTCGGTGTATGTGCACCTGCCTTGGTGTTTGAAGAAATGCCCTTACTGTGACTTCAACTCGCACGAATGGTCCAAAGAGGGCGCAGACAGCTTGCCCGAGCAACGCTACCTCGATGCCTTGTGTGCCGACATTGAAAGCGCTTTGCCGCTGATTTGGGGCCGCAGTGTGCACAGCATCTTCATAGGCGGGGGCACCCCCAGTTTGTTTTCGCCAGCGGCCATCGAGCGCTTGCTCAGCGACCTGCGTGCACGACTGCGCTTGGAGGCCGATTGCGAAATCACCCTGGAGGCCAACCCCGGCACCTTTGAGAAAGACCGCTTTCGGGCTTTTCGTGCGGCTGGCGTGACGCGACTGTCGGTGGGCGTGCAAAGCTTCAACGATGCGCATCTGCAAGCCTTGGGGCGTTTGCACAACCGTGCGCAGGCCATTGCGGCATTGGAGGAAGCCGCCAGTGCTTTTGACACCTTCAACCTCGACCTGATGTATGCCTTGCCGGGGCAAACCTTGGCGCAGTTGGATCTTGACTTGGACATGGCGCTTTCGCTGTCGCCCCCGCATTTGTCGGTCTACCACCTCACCATCGAGCCCAACACGGTGTTTGCCAAGTTCCCGCCCCAAGTGCCCGAGGACGATGAGGCCTACGCCATGCTCGACCGCATCACCGAGCGCACCGCTGCAGCGGGCTTGCAGCGCTACGAGGTGTCGGCCTATGCCCAGCCCAACCACCGCTGTTGGCACAACCTGAACTACTGGCAGTTTGGCGACTATTTGGGCGTGGGGGCGGGTGCGCACAGCAAACTCAGCTTTGCGCATCGGGTGGTGCGCCAAGTGCGCAACCGTGACCCGCGCTTGTACATGGACCACGCCCTGGACACTGCACGCGCTGAGCGTGCGGTGGCGCAGAGCACCGAGGTGGCGCGCAGCGAATTGCCTTTTGAGTTCATGCTCAACGCGCTGCGCTTGCGCCATGGGTTTTCGTTGGCCGACTTCACCGAACGCACCGGCTTGCCCGTGACGGCGATTCAAGCTGCCTTGGCCGAGGCCGAGGCCAAAGGCTTGGTGACACGTGACTTTCAGCGCGTGGTGCCCACCGAGCGCGGCTTTGACTTTTTGAGTGACTTGCAGTCGTTGTTTTTGCCCGAAGAGAGCCCTTCTTGACAGTGCCTCCAAAATGCCTGGAAAGGGCCTTTACAATATGCGCTCAATTCAACATGGAAGCTTGGCAGAGCGGTTGAATGCACCGGTCTTGAAAACCGGCGAGGGTGTGAGCCCTCCGTGAGTTCGAATCTCACAGCTTCCGCCAGACACCCATTAAAAACGCCCCTTTCGGGGCGTTTTTCATTCCTGCACCATATTCGTATTGAATAACGATAAAGAAAATTTATCAGCCGGCCCGATCAACGATTTTCGTCAGATTCGCCGTTTAGTTCGTAAGTGTTAAGGATTCTGTTCGACTTTAGGTCGATTATTGAAAGCACACTTCTAAACTCACCTCGGACTTTATCCGAAAGAATTTTTCTTCTAATTTCATCCGTGCCGCTAATTTTCACAATACTGAAAATTTTAATATCTGCATCTTTTTCATCGGCTACAACTAAAGCACCTTTACTTAGCATCATGCTGGTCAAATATCCATTGATGAAACCAACATCCAACTTAGAAAGAGCTTGAGTCTCAAGAAATACCTTTTTCCCAATAACTTGGCTGAAGTTAACTTCTTTAAAAGCTATATCGATTGCATTGCTAAGGGCGCGCTGTTCAACGCGCGGTCTAGCTGAAGCCTCTCGGCCCATTTGTGTCTCAGTCGAGGTGCAGGCAGCGAGAATCAATAAGCTGGAAATAGCAAGATAGATTTTTAGTTTCATTTAGATAGTCCTCAGTTGATTTGAATTACGTTATTGGAGGCACGGCTGTCACTCTCGTGCTTCATGATAATTTTTTGTGCCAAATTTTTTTGCATTAGGGTTTGATCTTTAAATACAAGGGTAAGTTCTTTAATTCTTACTTTCCCCCCACCAGCGTCTAGCCGTGCAACATACCTTAGAACAGTAATATTTTGCTCAGCCTGAGGGTTGAGGGTTTCCTGAAACTGAGGACGTCCAATCAGTTCAATCACCTCGTTGATCGTTAACCCTTCCGTAACTTTGACGCTGTCAAAGTCTTCTGTAAATTTTTGGGGTGTCTGACAACCTGCCAAGACGAAAAATATGGTCGTCAAAAAAAATATTTTGCAAATTATGGATTTACTCATGATTTTTATTTTAACTTGTCGTCTAGCGAAGTGATAGGCAGCGCATGGATTGCGGTTGGGGCCCATTTAGATAAATGCACCGTTCTTAGTGTCTGAAAGGAAGATAGTGCATTTTTCAAAATTCACGTTTGACCAAGTCACAGCAAGCAACTTACCCGAGCGCATGCCCTGTCAATCTGGTCGTTCATTTATTTTCTTTCTGAGGCATTGCAATAAAAGTACCAGTCACAGGATCAATGATGTTGGGTCTTATGTTGGTCTGATGATCTCTAGGCTCGTTTAGCTCTTGCTTTTAAAAGAGACGCAGCGGTTCCTGCTTCCGCCAGGCACCCTATAAAAACGCCCCTTTGACAGTGCACCGTTCCAGGCAACGCCAGTCATGCGCACAGCCAGGATCGATATCACCCATGATTGCCAGCTCTCTGGCATGACACAACCTCAAGCAGTTAGCAGTTAACGGCTGTGTTGGCGTGAGGCATGCCAAGCTTTGAGTTCGCCGATAAAACCTCGGCGAAAGGCCACCACGCAAAGCACAAAAATCACGCCGATGATGACGTTGATCCAAGAGCCCACTTGGTCGGCTAAAAAGTTTTGCAAGCCAATGATGGTGAACGCCCCGAGCGCTGGCCCTGCGAATGTTCCTAGGCCGCCGAGCAAGGTCATCAAGATCACCTCGCCAGACAGCGACCAATGGGCATCGTTGAGCGTCACAAACCCCAAGACCAAGGTTTTCATGGCGCCTGCCAGCCCTGCCGCAGTGGTGGATAAAACAAAGGCCATGAGTTTGTATTTGTTGACGTCATAGCCCAACGAGATGGCGCGCGTCTCATTCTCTCGAATCGCTTTGAGCACTTGACCAAACGGTGAATGAACGATGCGAATGACAAACAAAAACAGGGCGACGAATACGGCCAGCACAACAAAGTAGAGCGACAGATCGTTTTCCAGAGAGATCAAGCCCAAGAGTTGTCCGCGTGGCACGCCTTGCAAGCCATCTTCACCACCCGTGAACGGCGCTTGCAAAAACACAAAATAAAACATTTGCGCCATGGCCAAGGTGACCATTGCAAAATAAATGCCTTGGCGGCGAATGGCCAGCAGTCCAACGCCCAGGCCACACAAGCCTGCGACCGCGGTGCCAACCAGCACCCCCAACTCGGGCGAATAGCCGGCGGAGCGAATCAACCAACCTGTGGTGTAGCCCGCGACGCCAAAAAAAGCCGCATGACCAAAAGACAGGAGACCGGTGAACCCCATCAACAAATTGAAGGCCATGGCAAACATGGCATAGCACAGGGCCTTCATCATGAAGATGGGATAAACGCCCATGAACGGGGCTGCAATCAACAAGCCCAGACAGACCAGCAGACCGATGCTGGCCAAACGGGTAGGGGCGGCAGTGGTTGCGGCGAGCATCAGGCTTCTTTCCCAAACAGTCCGGCAGGACGAATCATCAACACAATGGCCATGATCACAAACACCACGATGTTGGACGCTTCTGGATAAAACACTTTCGTCAAACCTTCAATCAGGCCCAGCACCACGCCGGTGATGATCGCGCCCAGGATGGAGCCCATGCCGCCAATGACCACAACGGCAAACACCACAATGATCAAATTGCTTCCCATGAGTGGGTTGATTTGAATCACCGGAGCCGCCAACACCCCTGCGAGTGCAGCCAAGCCGCAGCCTGCGCCGTAGGTCAGCATGACCATCAAGGGCACATTGATGCCAAACGCCTGAACCAATTGCGGGTTTTCTGTGCCTGCTCTGAGGTACGAGCCCAGGCGCGTGCGTTCAATCACAAACCAAGTTCCCAAACACACACTGAGCGAAGCCAAGACCACCCAAGCGCGGTAGTTGGGCAAGATCATGAACCCTAAGTTGGTGGCGCCTTGCAACATTTCGGGCACGGCATACGACTGCCCAGAGACACCAAAAAACTCTCTGAAAATGCCTTCACAGATCAGCGCCAAACCGAAGGTCAGCAACAGGCCGTAGATCGGGTCAATTTTGTACAAGTGCTTGAGCAGGGTGCGTTCCAGCAGCACGCCCAAAGCGCCCACCAGCAAGGGCCCCAGAAGCAGGGCCAGCCAATAGTTGAGCCCGAACACATCCACCGACACAAAGGCCACATAAGCGCCCATCATGTAGAAAACGCCGTGTGCAAAATTCACGATGCCCAAGAGACCAAAAATCACCGCCAACCCAAGGCTCAACATGGCGTAAAAAGAGCCGTTGACCAAGCCCAGCAACAACTGGCCCAGAAAGGCTTGTATAGGAATGCCAAAGATGTCCATGGGTGGCGAGTCGCTTCAGGTTATTTCCAAGTAGCGCACTTGGTTTCGGCTTTGGTGGTGAATGCCACGTCGCCTTTGATGGTTTCCACCACGTTGTAGTAGTCCCATGGCTCGACCGATTTGTCTGGCGTCTTGACTTGCATCAAGTACATGTCGTGGATCATGCGTCCATCGTCGCGGATGTAGCCGCCTTTGGCGAAGACGTCGTTGATTTTGGTTTTCTTCATTTGCGCCAACACTTTGTCCGAGTCGTCGGTGCCCGAGGCTTTGACTGCTTGCAGGTACTGCAGCGTCGCAGAATAGTCGGCCGCTTGGATGGAAGACGGCATGCGTTTGATCTTCTCAAAGAACTTGCGGCTCCAAGCACGCGTTTCTGCGTCTTTGTTCCAGTACCAGCTGTCGGTCAGGTACATGCCTTGGGTGGACTTCAAGCCCAGCGCGTGAATGTCGTTGATGAAGACCAGCAATCCGGCGAGCTTCATCGTTTTGGTGACACCAAACTCATTGGCCGCTTTGATGGCGTTGATGGTGTCGCCGCCGGCATTGGCCAGTCCCAAGATCTGCGCTTTGCTGCCTTGTGCTTGCAGCATGAACGAGGAGAAGTCGCTCGCTGACAAGGGGTGCTTGACCGCGCCCAGCACCGTTCCACCGCCGGCTTTGACCACGTTGGCGGTGTCGTTTTGGAGGGATGCGCCAAAGGCGTAATCTGCCGTCAAGAAATACCAGCTTTTGCCGCCGGTTTTCACCACCGCGCCGCCTGTGCCTTTGGCCAGGGCC
>CANFJA010000043.1 GCA_947447235.1 Comamonadaceae bacterium | reverse complement strand
GGGGGGTGCCAATACCATGTGGCGCATGCTGGCGGCCTGAGCTACGACACCCTGCCAGTCAACGCCTACGAGGCAGAGAGCCGGCGTCTGTCGCGCTTCTTCCCGCTGGGCCACACGCCCGGCAGGCTTGACATTGGCGCAGCAACCGTGGGCGTGGCAGCGAGCAAAGAGTTTCCGTTCACGCTCGACTTGCGGCGTTGAACCCGGCTCCGATGAGACAATGCGCCCACTGTGGAGACACCTCAACCCCAAACCCCAACTGACACCACCTCACCCGCGCCGGTGTTGGCTGAGTTGGTGAGTGCTTTGGCCCAGCCAGCAGATCGCGGGCACTTTGATGAGTTGCTGGGTGCCTGTCGCCCTGTCAGCTCTGAACCCGGCAACACGCCATCGCCATCGCCTTCGCCAAGTCAAGCGCAAAGTCAAACATCGCTGCCATCCCTGAGCAACCTCTCCCCACAAGCTCGCTCCCCCTTCAAGCCCTTCGCGCCGCTCGCCCCGCTGTCCAACCCTGGCCAAGCGGTTGAAGCACACCACATACACACCCCGACGCCAGTCACCCATGCGCACCTGGCCACCCAGGCGCTGACGCCCCCTTGGCGGACTTTCTTTGAGCAGCTCGGTCCGCTGGGCCTGGAGGACCTCGACCGCCGAACCCAAACCCTGGCCCGACAAGTGCGCGACAACGGCATCACGTACAACGTCTACGCCAGCCAAGGCGGCCCGCAAAGGCCTTGGGCGGTCGATTTGTTCCCGCTGATCTTGACCCCACGCAGCTGGCAACAGATTGAGCAGGGCGTGCAACAGCGCGCGCGCCTGTTGGAGCGCGTCATGGCCGATGTGTACGGCCCGCAGCAACTGATTCGGCAAGCCATGATTCCCCCGGCGCTGGTGCAAGGCCATCCGGGCTATGTGCGTGCCATGCATGGTGTCTCGCCCGTCGGTGGCACGCACTTGCACATTGCAGCGTTTGACTTGGCGCGCGGCCCCGACGGTCAATGGGCGGTCGTGTCTCAGCGCACCCAGGCCCCCTCCGGCTTGGGTTACCTGCTTGAAAACCGCTTGCTGATTTCGCGCCAGTTTCCACAGGCGTTTGAAACCATGCGCATTCAGCGCCTGGCTGCCACCTACCGAGTGTGGGTGGAGTCGCTCAAGCAACACAGCCCCGCTGGCGCCCATGCCCATGTGGCATTGCTCACCCCGGGCCCCTACAACGAAACCTACTTTGAGCACGCTTACCTGGCCCGCTACCTCGGCCTGAGCCTGGTCGAAGGCAGCGATCTGACGGTGCGTGACGAGCGCCTTTACTTGCGTACCTTGCGCGGTTTGGAGCCCGTGCATGTGTTGCTCAAACGCTTGGACGACGAGTTTTTAGACCCTCTGGAGTTGCGCGCCGACTCCACCCTGGGCATTCCTGGCCTGCTGCAGGCTGTGCGTGCAGGCCACCTGGTGGTAGCCAACAGCCCGGGTTCGGCCTTTCTCGAATCTCCTGCCTTGATGGGCTTTTTTCCGGCTTTGAGCGAAACCCTGCTGGGCGAGACCTTGCAGTTGCCTGCTCTGGATTCCTGGTGGTGCGGCGAGCGCGCAGCCTTGGCTTCGGTGCTGCCGCAACTCGACCACATGGTGATCAAACCCACCTACCCCGGCTCAGCCAGCCATGGCAGTTTTGATGCGGCGCTGGGTCGATCCTTGAGCGAATCGCAGCGCGACGAATGGGTGGGGCGCATCACGCGCCAGCCCGATCGCCACACCTTGCAGGCTTACATGCCTTTGTCGCAAATGCCGACGTGGAAAAACGCCCAAGAAGGCATCGTGTCACGTTCGGTCATGCTGCGGGTGTTTGCCTTGCGCGATGGCCCCCACTCATGGCGCGTACTGCCGGGCGGTTTGGCGCGCATCGCGGCACCGAATGCCGAAATTGCCTCCATGCAACGCGGTGGCAGCAGTGCCGATGTGTGGGTACAAACCGAGGCCGACGTAGACCGCAGCACCCTGCTCACCAAGACCGCCAGCTCGGTGAACTTCACCCACCGTCCACGCATGGTGACCAGCAGAGCGGCTGAAAACCTCTACTGGCTTGGTCGCTACACCGAACGCAGCGAGAACATGGTGCGTTTGGTGCGCTTGTGCCTGGAAGCACTCAATGGGGAAGATCCAGCATCGCGCAGCCTGTGGGCTTGGTTGCAGCAACTCAGCCAACGCCAAGGTTTGATTCCTTTTGGCGTGCCCTTTTCTCAAGGGCATGGCAGCGGAGACGCCGACCTATCCACCCCCAGCATGGGCACCCGTCGCAGGGTGTTTGAGAGAACCTTGATTGCCAGCTTAGACCAAGACGAACACACCACCAGCGTGGGTTACAACTTGCGCGCTTTGCGGCAGGCTGCATCCTCTTTGCGCGAGCGTTTGTCGCCTGAGCACTGGAACGCCATCGTCCATTGCGTGGCGCAATTCAGTGCCGACTGCACACAAACTCTGTCTCACCCTGAGTTTTCCGCCATTCAGGCCTTGCAAGCCTTGGAGTCGGCCAGCGTCACCTTAGCGGCCATCACAGGGGCACAAACAGACCGCATGACACGTGACGACGGGTGGCAATTGCTGAGCATCGGTCGCCACGTCGAACGCTTGGGCTTCTTGGCCGATGCACTTGACTTGGCGGTTGAGGTGGGCGCGTTTGAACTCGCGAAAGACGGCTCACACCAAAACGCTCATCTGGCTGCAGAAACCCTGGACAACAGTTCGCACTTCAGCGCCTTGCTGGCCTTGTTTGACAGCACCATCACCTTTCAGGCCCAACACCAACAAAGCCGTGACCTGGCCCCACTGGTTGAACTGCTGATCCAAGACAACGACAACCCAAGGTCTTTGGCTTGGGTCACCCGCTCTTTGCGTGCGCGCCTGTCCAAACTGGCGGTCACGCCCATGGGCGAACCCGATGCGCTGGCCTTGTTGGTGCCCAGCGTGCAGCATGCCAAGCTTGAGGAACTCTGTGAGCGCGATGCGCAGGGTCAACTGAGTGCGTTGCGCGGTTGCTTGACCCATTGTGTGCAAGCCGCATGGCAGGTGTCAGATGCGATCTCTGGCCATTATTTCAGCCACACCCAAAATAGCGACAGCGTGGGGGTTTGATCATGTTGCTCCACGTTTTGCACACCACCACCTACCACTATGCATCGCAGGTGGAGACCGCACAGCACATGGCGCATTTGCTCCCACGCAACCTGCCCTCTCAAACCGTGCGCAATGGCGGTCTGAAAATCACGCCTGCGCCTGCAGCACGCAGCGACCATGTGGACGTGTTTGGCAACCTGCGCAGCTTTTTTTCATTGCCCACACCTCACAACAGTTTGCACATCGAGGCCAGCAGTTTGGTGCTGACACACGCCACGTCTTTTGAAGCAAGCCAAGTCGCCCAACTCCCAAGCTGGGAAAAAGTGCGCGACCATTTTGTCTACCACGCAGGCGCGGATTGGGACGCGGCCAACGAGTTTGTGTTTGCGTCTCCCTACGTCGTACCGCACCACGACTTTGCCGAATTTGCCCGACCCAGCTTCCTTCCCCAACGTTCGGTCTTGGCCGCAGCCTGCGATTTGATGACCCGCATCCATCAAGAGTTCAAATACGCCAGTGCCAGCACCGACGTCAACACACCGGCACGTGAGGCCTTGGCCAAACGCCAAGGCGTCTGCCAAGACTTTGCGCACATCTTGTTGTGCTGCTTGCGCACACAAGGCTTGGCTGCACGCTATGTCAGCGGCTATTTGCTGACCGACCCTCCTGAAGGCCAAGCACGGCTGATCGGCAGCGATGCTTCCCACGCCTGGGTCTCGCTGTATGTGCCCCATGTGGAGGACGGCAAACTCACCCCCCATGGCCAATGGTTTGACCTTGACCCCACCAACAACCGTTGGGGCTTGAACTCTCCGGGTCAAGACTATGTCACCCTGGCGCTTGGGCGTGACTTTGGCGATGTCTCACCCGTGCGTGGCGTGATTCACGGCGGAGCCAGCCACACATTAGATGTTGGCGTCACCGTGTTCCCCATCGACGACCATCCCATTGAAGCAGACCATGCAGCGCCTGAGCCTTCTAAAATTTCAGCTTGAAATTCACCAAGGACCTCGCCATGAGCATTTACGACCGCCTGCAAGCCCTCCACATCACCCTGCCGCCTGTGGCAGTTCCGGCCGCAGCCTATGTGCCCTTTGTTCAAAGCGGCAAACTGGTGTTCTTGAGTGGTCATATCGCCAAACAAGACGGCAAAGCTTGGGTTGGACAGCTCGGGCGCACCATGAGCACCGAGCAGGCCAAGGCCGCCGCACGCGCGGTGGCCATCGACTTGCTGGGCACCTTGCACGCCGCCGTGGGCGACTTGAACAAGGTGCAACGCATTGTGAAAGTCATGAGCTTGGTCAACTCCACGCCCGACTACACCGAACAACACCTGGTGACCAACGGTTGCAGCGAGCTGATAGGCGAGGTGTTTGGCGACAAAGGGGCCCACGCGCGCAGCGCGTTTGGCGTGGCCCAACTGCCCATGGGTGCCTGCGTGGAAATTGAATTGATTGCCGAGCTGACCTGACAACGCTCGATTGCCAGGGTGTTACAAAGCCACCTGGCTTGACGTGCACGGGTGGGTTCAGTGGACCCAGCTCAACACCCAAGGCACCGTGACAATCGCCAGCAAGGTCGACAAGGCCACGGCGGCAGGCACCGAATCTTCACCCACTGCATAGCGTTGGGAAAACAAGAACACATTGGCGCCAATGGGCATGGAGGCCGCACTCACCATCACGGCCAATGCCAGCCCAGTCACCCCAAAGATCCATCCCAGCAGCAACACCAGCAAGGGATGGCCCACATTCTTGAGCAATGCCAAGCACGTGGCCACCCACAAGGGTCGCATGGATTGCGAACGGCTCTGCCCCGTCCAAGATTGACGCACATCGTGCAACACACTCGCCAGGGTGATGCCGACCAGCAACAAGGCCAAAGGCCCAAACGTGCTGCCCATCCACTGCAGCGGCTTGTCCAGCACCTCAGGCATGACCCACCCCAGCTGCCCAAAAGCCAGCCCCAACAAAATAGGCAAAGGCACCGGATGAATGACCGCATTGCGCACCGCCATCGCAATCGTCACCATGGGATGACGGTTGGCCAAATTTGAGCTCAGGTCTGCCGCGGCCTCGCGTGCCAACACCAACTCCAGCACCACCGTGGCAAGTGTGAGCATGACCAAGGCATGCAAAGAAATCAAGGTGAACAGATAGACCAGGCCAGGTGGGCCGAACATCAAGCCGATCAACGGAATGCCCAACATCACGGTATTGCTGAACGTGGCGGCCAAGGCCAAGACGGTCGCTCGGCGGTTCCAGCCCAAGCTCAAAAAGAGCACCAGGAACAAGCCAATCGCTCCCACAAAGTACATGCCCACTGGCTGCACGTCCAATTCATCCAAGTGAACTTGACTCATGGTGCGAAACAACAAGGCCGGGGCTAAAACGGTGAAGGCTAAATGAGAAATTTCTTTGGCGCCGCTTGGCGTCACCCAACCCCTGACACCCACCCCAAATCCAATGGCGATCAACAAAACCACCGGCAACAATGAACTGAGCACAAACGACATGGGACTTTCGCAGCGCTGTGCGCTCAGATAAAAATCAAAAATTCCAAAGCAAAGGGCCCTCCAACGGGGCCCTCAACTTCAACGCTGATCATCGCAGCGCCTTGAATGACTACTTAAGCTTTCACAGCTCTGAATCCAGAGTAAATGCGTGACACAGGTCGGCTTCTCTGCTCGGCTTCTTGCGCCAACTGGGCACGGATGCGGTCAAACGTGGCTTTGATGCCTGATTTTTCAGGGGGGGCGCACTTGAAGCGACGCTCCAATGCCACATCAGGCGGATCCATTTGAAATACTGACTTGTCCATGTAGGCTCCTCAGAACTCGATGAGCAAACAACGCGTGAGGCCAAGATTTGGTGGACACAAGTCACAAAAAAAAATTCGTCCGTCTCTAAGTACTTGATTTTTATAGACTCCGCCAGGGTTCAACCGCAGCAGCCTGCCGAGGACTCCTATAATTTTTGCACTCTGAAAGCGCGCTCTGTCCCTGACTCCCCCCCCCATTTTTTCTGTCGCCCGCCACCGCTGGTCCATCGGAATTGGCAGTTTGCTGCTGCTTCATGTGCTGGCGTGGGTGCTGGCGCACGGCATTGCAGACACCAACCTTGACGGCTATGCCGACATGCTGGAGAACTTCGCCTGGGGTCAAAACTGGGCCTGGGGCAGCGCCAAACACCCGCCCCTGTTTGCTTGGGTCACCGGGGCCTGGTTTTCGGTATTTCCCCACCTCGATACGTCTTACCACCTGCTGTCGTACTTGAATGTGGCATTGGCTTTGCTGGGCGTCTACCACGCTGCGCGTGCCATGGGCCGCCCCGATTTGGCCTTGCCTTGCGCGCTGTTGCTGTGCTTTGCGTTTCCCTACAGCACCTTGGCCGTCAAGTTCAATGCCAATGCCATTTTGTTGAGTCTATGGCCCTGGGTGGTGCTGGCTTGGGTGCGTTGCGTGGCCAGTCAAGGACGTGCTGGCTTCTTTTGGTCAGTGACCCTGGGGGTCTTGAGTGCACTCGCCATGCTGGGAAAGTATTACAGCGGTGTCTTTTTGCTCGCTATTTTTCTGAGCTCGCTGGCGAGTCGCAATGGCCGGGCTTGGTTTGGCACGCACAGACCTTGGCTGACTTTGGTGGTGTTTGGGCTGTGCTTGAGTCCTCACCTGATCTGGCTGCAAGACCACGACGGGGTCACCCTGCGCTATGTCGGCGAGCAAGGTGGGGCCGAAGGCGTCAGTTGGCGCATGGTGATGAAGTTTGCACTCTCGCCCCTGGCCTATTGGTTGCTGCCTTGGGTGTTGTCTGCATGGGTCTACGCACCTGACTCACCCACGCTTTGGGAACGGCTGCGAGGCTGGCCCCTGCGCTTGCTGCGCGCGTGGTTGCCGCAAGGCTGGGACGACACCTTGTTTTGGATCGCCCTGCTCCCCTGGGCCATCACCTTGGTGTTTGGCATCAGCGGCTTTGTGGAACTGTCCATGCCTTGGGCGATTCCGATTGGCTATGGGTTTTCTTTGCTGTGGTTGCGCAACCTGAGCCGTCAAGAACCCGATCTGCCCACTGCGCAGACCCACCTGGTGCGGTGCTTTGTGACATGGTGCTTGCTGGTTGTAGCAGTTAGCCCTTGGTACGCTTGGCACCAAGCCCAAGAAGGCACGCCCAACCATTACTTGCCAAGGCGCGAGGCAGCGCAAGCCCTGCTGGCCCACTGGCATGAGCGCTACCCCGATCAGCCCTTGCGCTGGGTCGGCGGGCAGTGGGCAGAAAATGCCTTGCTGGCTTTTTATGGCGACCCCAGCTTGCGGGTGGTCCCCGGTGTACCCAATCAATTCCCGGCCACGGTGACCCCGCTGCAGAACTGGCAACAACAAGCAGGTCTTTTGCTGTGCCCTCTGGGGCCCATCGACGCCCCTGAGCCCAGCAGTTGCCCACAAGACATGCAAAACTGGTTGCTCACACAAGGACAATCGCCTGAAGCCATCGAGCTGACCGTGGTCAGCAAAGGGCTGCGCTTTCCGCTGGACAAACCGTTTGCCTACATCGCCTTCGCCTACCTTCCACCCGCTCCTTGAGCGAATGGGACACGGCTCAGACGCGCGACATTAAAAAACCACCCGAAGGTGGTTCTTGTGATGGGCGTTGCCGTCGAGGCTTAACGCACCACGGCGATTTGATCGCGCTTGCCCGCCTTGTAGGTATAGAGGGTGAGCGCTCCGTTCTTGATATCGCCTTTGGCATCAAAAGCAATCACCCCGGTCACACCCTTGTAGCCGGCAGTTTTGGACAGCTCAGACAAGTACTTGTTGGGGTCGGTCGAGTTGGCGCGTTGCATGGCATCAACCATCACATGAACCGCGTCATACACGTAGGGGGCGTACAGCTTGACATCGTCGTTGAAGCGTTTTTTGTACTTCACCCCAAAGTCGTCCATGCCTTTCTTCAAGGCACCGTCCACACCACCGGCTTCGGCACAAATCACCTGACCATCGGCCATGGCGTCACCTGCGAGTTTGACCAACTCGGTGGTGCAGATGCCATCCCCGCCCATGAACTTGGCAGAGATGCCCAAAGATTTCATTTGCTTGAGCATCGGCCCGCCCACGGCGTCCATGCCGCCAAAAAACACGATGTCGGGCTTTTTGCCTTTGAGCGTGGTCAAGATAGGCATGAAGTCGGTGGCTTTGTCGGTGGTGAACTCATGGCCCACCAAATTGCCACCAGCGGCCTTGACGGCTTTTTCAAACTCTTCAGCCACACCTTGTCCATAGGCCGTGCGGTCATCGATGACCGCAATCGATTTGCCCTTCAAGTCTTTCACCGCATAACGACCCAAGGTGCCTCCCAGGTGCACGTCATCGGCCACCACACGGAAAGCTGTTTTGTAGCCTTGGCGGGTATATTTGGGGTTGGTGGCAGAAGGCGAAATTTGCGGAATCCCGGCATCGCTGTAAATCCTGGAGGCAGGAATCGTGGTGCCCGAATTCAAATGTCCCACCACGCCAGAGACTTTGGCATCCACCAACTTCTGTGCAGCGGCTGTACCTTGCTTAGGGTCGGATGCATCGTCTTCAGCCAGCAGCTCAAATTTGATTTTCTTGCCGCCAATGCTCACGCCCTTGGCGTTGAGTTCTTCCACCGCCAAGCGGGCCCCGTTTTCGTTGTCTTTGCCTAAATGCGCAATCGCACCGCTGACAGGCGCCACGTGACCAATTTTGACCACCTGCTCTTGTGCAATGGCCAGGCCACTGAGTGCGGCCATGCTGGCGACCAGCGTCAATTTGAAATGAATGCGCATTCAAAAACTCCTTGGTGGATGAAACAAAGACAAAAGATCATAACTTTCAAACAGGCGTCAAAAACGAAGCAGCAATTTGCGTCAAGCGCTTTCTTTCAATTTCAAATCATGCCGTGTGATGGCGTAACCCCGGTCAGCGTAATGCTTCCAACGCTGACGTGCGTGTTGACGGTCTTGCTCCTCCAAGGTCACCACCTCGATGGTGCGCTCGAAGTGCTCGTAGCCTGGCATCACGACATCGCCCAAATTCAACAACACTTGGTGGTGCGGCAAACTTTGGTCACTCGCTAGTTGGGAGGTCAACACAATGGGGGACACCATGCGTTGCTCCATCGGACTGTCTGCGCGACAGTGCGGCACAAATTCCAACGGTGCAAACGTCCACAACAGCGTGTCCAAGGCTTGCAAGCTGGCTTCATCCCCCGTCACCACCACCTTGGCACCTGAGGCCACGGCTTTGCGCAACAAACGGCAGGCATACGCCAATTTGTCGGGCGCATTGAAGTGAAAGGCGATTTCGGTCATGCCAAGCGCTTGGGCGAACGACGCCGGGCCACCGACTTGGCTTGTGGCACCGTGGCTTTGGATTGACGTTTGGGCACTGTGCCCAGCAGGTAATGCAACAACAGGCCCACAGGACGGCCGGTGGCACCTTTGGCAGCGCCGCTCTTCCAAGCCGAGCCCGCAATGTCCAAGTGTGCCCAAGGGTAGTCTTTGGCAAAGCGCTGCAAGAACTTGGCCGCCGTGATGGCCCCGCCATCGCGCCCACCCACGTTGGCCACATCGGCAAAGTTGGACTTCAGGCCCTCGGCGTATTCGTCGTCCAAAGGCAAGCGCCAACAAGGATCGAGTGCAGCCTCACCCGCGGCCTCCAAGGCATGGGCCAACTCGTCAGAGGCCGAAAACAAACCGCTGCGGACATGACCCAGCGACACCACACACGCCCCGGTCAAGGTGGCAATGTCAACCACCGCCCGGGGTTTGAAGCGCTTGGCATAGGTCAGGGCGTCGCACAAGATCAAGCGACCTTCGGCGTCGGTGTTCAAGACCTCAATGGTTTGCCCGCTCATGCTGGTCACCACGTCGCCAGGCTTGAGGGCCAAGCCACCCGGCATGTTTTCGCAGGTGGGGATCAAGCCCACCACGTTGATGGCGGGTTGCAACTGAGCCAGCGCTTCAAAAGTGCCCAACACACTGGCAGCACCACACATGTCGAACTTCATCTCATCCATGCCGGCTGCGGGTTTGATCGAGATACCGCCCGTGTCAAATGTGATGCCCTTGCCCACCAACACCGTCGGCGCTTGACTTTTGGCGGCCCCGTTGTAATGCAACACGATGAAACGCATCGGCTCCCGCGAACCCTGCGCCACTGCCGCAAAAGAGCCCATGCCTAATTTTTGAATCTGGGCCGGGCCCAAGACCTCACAGCGCACTCGGGGCTTTTTACCCAAGGCTTGAGCCACCTTGGCCAACATGCTCGGTGTGGCATGGTTGGCCGGACGGTTGCCCCACTCTTTGGCCAAGGCCACGCCCGCCACTTGGGCACACGCATGGTCAAAGTCAGCCTTGGCCGCTTTGGTTTGACTGGGCGTTGGCAAACCCAACACCACGCGCTTGAGCGCGCTGGCTTTGGCAGTCGGCTTGGTGGCGGTGTAGACGTAGCTGGTGTCGGCCACAGCTTGGGTGGCCGCATGCACGCGTTGTTCGCTGGCATCCTCCATCCAAAGTGTCAAGCTCTGGGGCGCCACCGATTTCAGCGAGGCCACTGCCGCAGCCACGGCTTGCCGCACCTGCCGCGCATGGCCGTCGCCTGTAGAGACCAACAGCACACGGCCAGCGCTCACGCCAGCGGCGCGCCAAACACTCAATATCTTGCCGGAGGTAGCGTCCAGGTCGCCACTTTTGCGTGCCTGCGCGATGAGTTCGGACAAGCTGCCACGCGCAGGCTTGAGGGCCGCAGATACCAGCACAATCAGCACATCGGTTTTCAGACTGGCTGCGGCTGTCAAATCCAAGGTCTTGAGTTCAAAGTTCATAATTGCGTCTTTCTTTCGCGCTGATGTTATTCCATTCCTCCCTTCGCAAAGAGCTGGCCCGCAGCTTTGGCGCCACCTTGGTGGTGTTGGTCACGATCGTCATGACCATGATGTTGATTCGCACCTTGGGACAAGCCACCCAAGGCAGCGTCAACCCCTCCGAAGTGAGTTTGGTCATGGGCTACACCATGCTGGGCCACTTGCCCACGGTGCTGACCATGAGCTTGTTCATTGCCACTGTCGGCACCCTCTCGCGCTTGTACCTCGACAGCGAAATGGTGATTTGGCTCGCCAGCGGCAAAGGTCTGCGTGCATTTCTTTCACCCGTGCTGCGCTTTGCGTGGCCCATGTTGTTGACCGTGGCGGTGTTGGTGCTTTTGGTGTGGCCTTGGTCGAACGCTCAAATCAGCGAATTGCGCGAGCGTTTTGAGCGCCGTGGTGATTTAGAGCGTGTTTCTCCCGGCCTGTTTCAAGAGTCTTCCAGCGGCCAACGCGTGTTCTTTGTGGACAAAGACAGCGTGGAGAACAAACAGGGCAAAAACGTGTTCATCTCTGCCACGGACCATGGCAAACAAACCATGACATCGGCCAAATCCGCTCGGATTGACATGATCGATGACGAACGCTTTTTGATGCTGGAGCGGGGTCAATTGGTCGAGCAAACCTTGGGGGAGCCAGATTTCAAAGTCAGCGAATTCCAAGTCTATGGCACCCGCATTGGCCAGGACGTCAAAGTTGCGGCCAATGCGCCCCCCAAAGCCGTGGACACACTGCGGTTGATCCAATACCCCAGCTTGGCCCATCAAGGTGAGTTGGCTTGGCGCTTGGGCATCGTCTTGGCTGCTTTCAACTTGTTGGTGGCCGGCCTGGCGGT
>CANFJA010000042.1 GCA_947447235.1 Comamonadaceae bacterium | reverse complement strand
TGTGCCGCACCGCGTGACCATTGGCGACAAAGGCCTCAAAGACGGCTTGGTGGAATACCAGCACCGCCGTGACCCCGAGGCCACCAAAGTGCCCGCCGCTGAGGTGCTTGGGCTCTTGAAAGCCAAACTTAGCCTGTGAGGTTCAGCATGGCTGTCGCTGCCCGGCTGCGTCAGTCATGTTTTGGCTTGCTGTGCTCATGGGCTGCCTGTGGTGTCTTGGCGGGCCCCCAAAGTGAAGAACCCCTGGCTGACGCAGTGCGCACTGCCTTGAGTGCAGCTATCGCGCAGCAAGGCCCGCCCGAGCTGGTGCATGCCGACGCGCACTCAGAGCAAGCCTTTGCCGCTTGGCTTGGACATACCCAAAGCGTGTTGCGACAGCGTCTTCGTCCACGAGGCCAGTCCAGTTTGCGTGCCCAGGCAGGCGCAGGGCCAATGACGCCAGCACCCAGCCATGAACTCGATGCCGATAGCTTGCAGCGTGAGTTCCTAAACACTGTGTGGTACGAGAGTCAGCGCGCAGGCCTCGACCCTGCCTGGGTGTTGGGGTTGATTCAGGTGGAGAGCGGATTTCGAAAATTTGCCGTCAGCAGCGCCGGGGCGAGGGGCTACATGCAGGTCATGCCGTTTTGGACACGCGTGCTGTCAGACGGCGATGCCAGCCAGCTGTTTCACGCCCAGGCGAATGTGCGCTTTGGTTGCGTGATCTTGCGTCACTACCTCGACCTTGAGCGCGGCGACCTGACGCTCGCCTTGGGGCGTTACAACGGCAGCCGTGGGCAAAGCGTTTACCCAATGGCCGTGTTGGCAGCCAGCAAGGCCTGGCGACCTCGCTAGCGGGGTGTGGCTTTAGCCGTTCAAGGCCTTGGCCAGCTCACCGGATTCGTACATCTCCATCATGATGTCTGAGCCACCGATGAACTCGCCCTTGACGTAGAGCTGAGGAATGGTGGGCCAGTTGCTGTATTCCTTGATGCCTTGGCGAATCTCGGCGTCGTCCAGCACGTTCACGGTTTTGATGGCTTTGGGCTCAACACCGCAGGCCTTCAAGACTTGAATGGCACGGCCTGAAAAGCCACACATGGGAAAGCTTGCGCTGCCCTTCATGAACAGCAAAACCTCGTTGCTCTTGACCAACTCGTCAATGCGTTGTTGTACTTCACTCATCGTCACCCTCCAAACTAAAAGCAGATTATTTCATTGTTGCCCATCGCCCGCCCGTGCAGCGCAAGATGCCCGCAAGGTCAGGGCGGCTTTGCACCTGTTCAAATCCGGCATTGCGCAGCAGATCATGCACCGCCAAGGCCTGGTCAAAGCCGTGCTCCATCAGCAGCCAGCCGCCCGGACGCAAATATGAGCGCGCTTGTTGCACGATCTGTCGAATGTCGTCTAAACCGTCTTGACCAGAGGTCAGCGCTTGCAGGGGCTCGTGCTTCAAGCGCTGCAAATGGGGGTCGTGCTCGGGCACATAAGGGGGGTTGGACACGATGGCGTCAAACAGCGCATCGCCCAAAGGCGCACACCAAGCGCCGTGGCGCCAAGTGATGGGCAGGGCCAGTCGCTCAGCATTGGCCTGTGCCACCGCCAGGGCGTCAGCGCTCAGGTCAACCGCCCAGACCTGGGCGTCCGGGCGGCTGTGTTTCAGGCCCAAGGCAATGGCGCCGCTGCCCGTGCCCAGGTCCACCACTTGCGGTGAGGCAATATCGGCCAAGCAACTCAAGGCCCATTCCACCAGCACCTCGGTGTCTGCACGTGGGTCGAGCACGCGCGCATCCACCAGAAGAGGAAGACCAAAAAACTCTTTCTGACCGGTGATGTAGGCCATGGGTTCATCTGCCAAGCGGCGCGCCACCTGCGCCTGAAACGTCAAGTACACATCAAGATCGACGGCCTCGGCGCCATGGCTGAGCAGCCAAACCCGGTCATGCAACTCACGGCCTAGGACGTGCAGCAACAGCATTTGGGCCTCCAGACGGGTTACGCCTTGGTGCTGTGCCCAATTCAAAGCACTCTGCACGGTGACAGAGGGATGATCTCCTGCAAGCACGTTCAAGACGTTCACGCAGCGCCCGGGTCCAACGCTTGCAATTGCTCGGCTTCATGGGCGTGACGCAAGGCCTGCAGGGGCTCGGCCAAGTCACCCTCCATGATCAGGTTGAGCTTGTAGAGCGTGAGGTTGATGCGGTGGTCGCTCCAACGTCCTTGCGGAAAGTTGTAGGTGCGAATGCGGTCGCTGCGGTCGCCACTGCCAATCAGCCCTTTGCGCAACGCTGCGTCCTTGGCGGCACGCTCGCTGCGTTCTTTTTCCTGAATGCGTGCGGTCAACACCCGCAGGGCTTGCGCTTTGTTGCTGTGCTGGCTGCGGCCGTCTTGGCACTCAGCCACGATGCCGGTGGGCAGGTGGGTGATGCGCACCGCCGAATCGGTCTTGTTGATGTGCTGGCCACCCGCACCGCTGGCACGGTAAGTGTCGATGCGCAGGTCTGCCGGGTTGATTTTGACCGCTTGTGCCTCATCGGGCTCGGGCATCACCGCCACCGTGCAAGCGCTGGTGTGGATACGGCCCTGGGTTTCGGTGGCGGGTACGCGCTGCACACGGTGACCGCCCGATTCGAACTTGAGCTGCCCATACACACCGTCTGCGCCGCTTGTGCTTTCCAACCGCACGACCACTTCTTTGTAGCCCCCCAAATCGCTGGGTGACTCACTGACCAGCTCGGTGCGCCAGCCTTGGCGCTCGGCATAGCGGGTGTACATGCGCAGCAAATCGGCGGCAAACAGGGCCGATTCGTCGCCGCCGGTGCCTGCGCGAATTTCTAAAAATGCGGGGCGCGCATCGTCAGGGTCTTTGGGCAGCAGCATGCGCTGCAACTCAGTTTCCAGCTGGGCCAGCTCGGCTTGGGCGTGGGCAACTTCTTCATCTGCCATGGCCCGCATGTCAGGGTCATCCCCGTCTTGCAGCATTTGCTGTGCAGCTTGCAGGTCAGATTCACGCTGTTGGTAGCGCGCATAACGCCCAGCGGTTGCGGTGACGTCGGTGTGCTCGCGCGACAAGGCCAAGAACTGGGTCATGTCTTTCATGATGTCTTCACGCGACAACAAAAAGTCCAGCTCGTCCAGGCGTTGCGCATAGCGCTCGAGTTGAGCGCGCAGAAAAGCCTTCATGGTCACACCTGGCGCTGGGACAAGCCAAACAAGAGGCGCACACCCACGAAATGATCTAAGTGCGCGCTCATGGTTTGCTGCGCAAAAAGAAGTGCTCAATCGCATGGCGCGCCTGCTCGCGCGCCTGGAGGTCGCTGGCATGCAACTCGGCCATTGCGCCATGGAGCATTTTTTGGGTCAAGCCACGCGACATCGCTTCGAGCACCGCATCCACGTCATCGCCCTTGGCCAGCAGCTTGCGCGCGCGGGCTAATTCGGCGTTGCGCCAGGCTTCGGTTTGGGCGTTGAGTTGCTGAATCAGCGGCACATGGCTGCGTTGCTCCAGCCATTGGGCAAAGTTTTGTACGCCCACGTCGATGATGGCTTCGGCTTGGGCCACTGCCGCTTGGCGGTTGGCTTGGCCGGTTTGCACCACCTCTGACAAATCGTCTACGGTGTAGAGGTACACGTCTTCCAGCGATTTCACCTCAGGCTCGATGTCACGTGGCACAGCCAAATCGACCATGAACATGGGGCGGTGTTTGCGCTGCCGCAATGCTCGCTCTACGGCCCCCAAGCCAATCAAGGGCAGGGTGCTGGCGGTGCAGCTGACCACGATGTCAAACGCATGCAAGCGCTGTGGCAGGTCTGACAGTCGCATCACCTCGCCGCCAAATTGCAGGGCCAGTTTTTCGCCGCGCTCGAGCGTGCGGTTGGCAATGGCCAGAGATTTGGGGTGTTTGGCCGCAAAGTGCGTGGCGCACAGCTCAACCATTTCGCCAGCACCCACAAACAACACCCGGGTTTCGGCCAGGTCTTCAAACAACTGTCCGGCCAAGCGCACGGCCGCTGCCGCCATGCTGATGGAGTGGGCGCCAATTTCGGTTGAGCTGCGCACCTCTTTGGCCACAGCAAAGGTGCGTTGGAAGAGTTGGTTCAAGGTGGTGCCCAAGGCGCCGGCTTCCGAGGCGGCGCGCACCGCGTCTTTCATTTGTCCAAGAATTTGCGGCTCGCCCAAGACCATCGAATCCAAGCCACTGGCCACCCGAAAAGCGTGGCGTGCGGCCTCGCTTTCAGACAATTCATATGTGTGCCCTTGCAAGGCGTCCATCGGCACGCCGCCAGACTGGGCCAACCAGGCCAAGGTCTGCTGCAGTTGGTTGTGTGTGCCTGCACCGTAAATCTCGGTGCGGTTGCAGGTGGACAAAATCGCCACCTCGCTGTCGCCAGCGAAACTGTTGCGCAGCGTGGTGAGGCTGGGGCCCATTTGGTCGATTGCAAATGCAAATCGACCCCGCAGATCGAGCGGGGCTGTGTTGTGATTGAGGCCAAGAGCCCAGACTGCCATAGACGCAGATTATAAAATTTGTCGCATGGGTCCTTACGAACACCTCATTCACGTCCTCAATTTCATGGCCCCCGCCTGGGGTCTCGCCGTTATTTGCGCATTGTGCGCCCGCGGTATGACGCGTTGGGGCCTGCCGCGCGCGGCTTGGCGCGTACGCACACAAGTATGGGTCAATGGTTGGTTGGGCGTTTCAGTCCTGTTGGGGGGCTTGATGTTGTGGGGGGTGGACGGCAAGATGGCCACTTGGAGTGCCTTGGTGCTGGTGTCTGCCACCACCCAATGGCTGATGTGCCAAGCCTGGCGTCGATGAAGGCGCACAAGCCGTAGGGATGTGGTGCCCTGCGGTAACATTCATTCCCCCTTCGCGCACCCTCCAACATGAACGCTCCCACCTCGCTGAATCACTTGCTGTCCTTGGCTGAAGAGAGCCCGCGACTGCGCGAAATCCCTTACAACTACACCTCTTTTTCTGACCGCGAAATCGTGTTGCGCTTGCTCGGCGCTCAGGCGTGGGACTTGTTGCTGCGTTTGCGCCAAGAGCGCCGCACAGGCCGTTCGGCCCGCATGCTCTACGAGGTCTTGGGCGACATCTGGGTGGTTCAGCGTAACCCTTACCTGCAAGACGACTTGCTCGATAACCCGAAACGGCGCTTCCAGCTGGTAGAGGCTTTGCACCATCGCTTGGGCGAAGTGCAGCGTCGCCGCACCCCCGCAGAAGATGCGGAGCGCGATGCACTCGTGGAGCAGTTGTTGTCGCTGGCATCCAATGCCGTGGAAGCTTTCAACCTTCAGTTCGAAGCCATTGCGGCTTTGCGTAAAAAAGCCGAGCGTTTGTTCCACAAACACACCGCTGGGGACAACATCAAGTTTGACGCTCTGTCCCGCGTGTCCCATGTGACGGACGCCACCGACTGGCGGGTCGAGTACCCGTTTGTCGTGCTCACCCCTGACACCGAAGTCGAAATGGCCAAGATGGTCAAAGACTGTATCGATTTAGGACTCACCATCGTCCCGCGTGGTGGCGGCACGGGCTACACCGGCGGCGCCATTCCCCTGACCTGGAAGAGCGCGGTCATCAACACCGAAAAGCTCGAAGCCATGTCTGAGGTTGAGGTGTGCGCGTTGCGAGGCGTCGATCAGCCTGTGCCCACCATCTGGACCGAAGCGGGTGTGGTCACGCAACGCGTGGCCGATGCGGCTGAACGCGCTGGCTTTGTATTTGCCGTGGACCCCACTTCTGCAGAAGCCTCATGCATTGGCGGCAACGTCGCCATGAACGCCGGTGGCAAAAAGGCCGTGCTGTGGGGTACCGCCCTCGACAACCTGGTGAGCTGGCGCATGGTCACCCCGGACGCGCAGTGGCTCGAAGTCACGCGGATCGGGCACAACCTGGGCAAGATTCATGATGCGGAGATGGTCAGATTTGACTTGCAGTATTTCGATGCCGATGGCAAAACGCCCATCCGCCAAGAGCGTCTGGACATCCCGGGCCCCTCATTCCGCAAAGCGGGTCTGGGCAAAGACGTCACCGACAAGTTTTTAAGTGGCTTGCCTGGCATTCAAAAAGAAGGCTGCGACGGCTTGATCACCAGTGCCCGCTGGATTTTGCACCGCATGCCCCAGCACACCCGTACGGTCTGCATGGAGTTCTTTGGCAATGCCAAAGACGCGGTGCCCAGCATCGTGGACATCAAAGACTTCATGTTTGCCGAACAAAAACGCAGTGGCGTGTTGCTGGCTGGCTTAGAGCATTTGGACGATCGCTACTTGCGCGCTGTGGGCTATGCCACCAAGAGCAAACGCGGCGGCTTGCCCAAGATGGTGTTGATTGGGGACATCGCCGGTGACGACGCCGATGCGGTGGCTCGCGTGACCTCCGAAGTGGTGCGCTTGGCCAACTCGCGCAGCGGCGAAGGGTTTGTGGCCATCAGCGCCGAAGCGCGCAAAAAATTCTGGCTCGATCGCAAACGCACAGCGGCCATCAGCCGTCACACCAATGCCTTCAAAATCAACGAAGACGTGGTCATTCCGCTGCCCCGCATGGCCGAGTACACCGATGGCATTGAGCGCATCAACATCGAGCTGTCCTTGCGCAACAAGATTGCCTTGTGCGACGCGCTGGACGAATTTTTCGCCCGTGGCAACCTGCCCTTGGGCAAGTCGGATGACGCGGCGGATATCGCCTCGCCCGAGTTACTGGAAGACCGTGTCAGCCAAGCCCGCGCATTGATTGCCGAGGTGCGGTCGCTTTGGCAGCAGTGGTTGCGCGACTGCGACGCCTTGTTCGTGCCTTTGCAAGACCACAGCCTGCGCGCCAGCTGGAAAACCCAGATTCGCGCTGTGTTGCAAAACATCTTCACCGGCGGTGCCTTCTTGCCAATCTTGGAGGAGTGCAACGCCATTCACCAGCGCGTGCTCAAGGGGCGTGTGTGGGTGGCCCTGCACATGCACGCGGGCGATGGCAATGTGCACACCAACATCCCTGTCAACAGCGACGACTACGCCATGCTGCAAACCGCGCATGAAGCGGTGGCGCGCATCATGACCTTGGCGCGTTCGCTCGACGGCGTGATTTCAGGCGAACACGGCATTGGCATCACCAAACTCGAGTTTTTGACCGATGCTGAGCTGCAACCCTTTGCCGATTACAAAGCACGTGTCGACCCCGAAGGGCGCTTCAACAAAGGCAAACTGCTGCGCAACAACGACGCCGATGCCAACCTGCGCCACGCTGACCTGAGTCAAGCCTACACCCCGAGCTTTGGCTTGATGGGTCATGAGTCCCTCATCATGCAGCAGTCCGACATTGGCGCCATTGCTGCCAGCGTCAAAGACTGTTTACGCTGTGGCAAGTGCAAACCCGTGTGCGCCACCCATGTGCCTCGCGCCAATTTGCTCTACAGCCCACGCAACAAAATTTTGGCCACCTCGCTGCTGGTCGAAGCCTTCTTGTACGAAGAGCAAACCCGCCGTGGTGTGTCCATCAAACACTGGCAAGAGTTTGAAGATGTCGCCGACCACTGCACCGTGTGTCACAAGTGTTTGACCCCCTGTCCGGTCAACATCGACTTTGGCGATGTCTCCATGAACATGCGCAACCTGCTGCGCAAGATGGGACAAAAAACGTTCCGCCCCGGTAACGCAGCGGCCATGTTGATGCTCAACGCGACCAACCCTGAAACCATCAAGCTGGTTCGCGCCGGCATGGTGGGTGTGGGCATGAAGCTGCAGCGCATGGCCAACGATGTGTTGCAACTGGTGGCCCGCAAGCAAACCAGCGCACCGCCCGCCTCAGTCGGCGCCGCGCCGATCAAAGAGCAGGTGATTCACTTCATCAACAAAAAAATGCCGGGAGGTTTGCCCAAGAAGACCGCCCGCGCTTTGTTGGACATTGAAGACAAAGATTACGTGCCCATCATCCGCAACCCCAAGACCACCACCTCCGACACCGAGGCTGTGTTCTATTTCCCTGGCTGTGGCTCTGAGCGCTTGTTCAGCCAAGTGGGCTTGGCCACCCAAGCCATGCTGTGGCATGCCGGCGTGCAAACCGTGTTGCCTCCTGGCTATTTGTGCTGTGGGTACCCGCAGCGCGGCAGTGGACAGTTCGACAAGGCTGAAAAAATCATCACCGACAACCGTGTGTTGTTCCACCGTGTGGCCAACACGCTCAACTACCTCGACATCAAGACCGTGGTGGTGAGTTGCGGCACCTGCTTTGACCAGTTGCAGGGCTATGAGTTCGACAAAATCTTCCCAGGTTGCCGTATCGTCGATATTCACGAGTACCTGCTGGAAAAGAACATCACCCTTGACACCAGCCAGCAAGGGGCCTATCTGTACCACGACCCCTGCCACAGCCCCATGAAGCAACAAGACCCGATGAAAACAGTCAAGTCCTTGGTGGGTGACACGGTGCGCAAGAGCGACCGTTGCTGCGGCGAGTCGGGTACCTTGGGCGTGACACGCCCAGACATTGCCACCCAGGTGCGTTTTCGCAAGGAAGAAGAAATTCGCAAAGACGAAACCGCGCTGCGTGCCATCACAGGCGACGCAACAGGCAACATCAAAATTTTGACCAGCTGCCCCAGCTGTTTGCAAGGCTTGAGCCGTTATGGCGATGACTTGCAAAACGGCTTGCTCGAAGCCGACTACATCGTGGTCGAAATGGCGCGCAAAATTTTGGGTGAACAGTGGATGCCCACCTATGTGGCCCAAGCCAATGCCGGTGGCATTGAGCGCGTGTTGGTCTAAGGCGGGGAGCACAAGCATGGCTGGTTTAGACAAAAACACCCCCATCCCGCAAGACATCACGGTGCATGGTGCGACCCGTGTGCTGGAGGTGAGCTTTTCGGATGGTGCTTCGTTCCGCATCCCGTTTGAGCTCATGCGCATCTACAGCCCTTCGGCCGAAGTGCAGGGCCACGGACCCGGGCAAGAGGTGTTGCAAACTGGCAAGCGCGAGGTCACCTTGACCGAGTTGGCGCCGATTGGCAACTACGCCGTCCAGCCCAGCTTCAGCGATGGCCATGACACAGGCATCTTTTCGTGGGAATACCTTTACTTTCTGGGGTCCCAGCAAGACCAGTTGTGGGCCGACTATGAGCGTCGTTTGGGCGACGCGGGCGTCACGCGCGATGCGCCCATGCCCGAGGCAGCAGGCCCGGGATGCGGCCATACCCACTGATACCATCGAGAAATATGAGCAACACCCATTTCGGTTTCAAAACGGTTGACGACAAAGAAAAAGCCCGTCACGTGCGTGGGGTGTTTGATTCTGTGGCGTCCAAGTACGACGTCATGAACGACCTGATGTCCATAGGCTTGCACCGTGTTTGGAAGCGTTACACCGTGATGGTGGCGGACTTGCGCGAGGGCCACCAAGTGCTCGACATTGCAGGTGGTACCGGCGACTTGGCCATGGCTTTTGCCAAAGAAGTGGGCAAAACTGGCCGTGTGGTGCACACCGACATCAACCAAGCCATGTTGCAAACCGGACGTGACCGTTTGCTCGACCACGGCCTGGTGTTGCCGACCTTGGTGTGCGATGCCGAAAAACTCCCTTTTCCAGACAACCACTTTGATGTGGTGAGCGTGGCCTTTGGTCTGCGCAACATGACCCACAAAGATACAGCCCTCAAAGAGATGTGCCGTGTGCTCAAACCCAATGGCAAGTTGCTGGTGTTGGAGTTTTCTAAAGTGGCCAAGCCCTTAGAAAAAGCTTACGACTGGTATTCCTTCAACATTTTGCCCAAGCTAGGCAAGATGGTGGCGGGTGACGACGCCAGCTACCGCTACCTGGCCGAATCAATTCGCATGCACCCTGGTCAAGAGGAATTGAAATCCCTTATGAAACAAAATGGCTTTGGCCATGTGGACTTTCACAACATGAGCGCCGGCGTTGTGGCACTTCATGTTGGAATCAAGTGCTGATCCATTGAGACAACAGGAGACGAGACGATGAAAAAACTTTTCACAGCCATTTTTGTGCTTGCCATGGCGTTTGCCGTCATGCACGCCGAGGCCGCCAAACGCTTGGGAGGCGGCAAGTCCGTGGGCCAGCAGTCCAACAACGTGACGCAGCGCGATGCAGCCAAACCTGCACCTGCCGCCACGCCCAATGCAGCACCAGCAGCAGCCCCTGCTGCACCCGCTGCACCCGCTGCTGCCCCCAGTCGTTTTGGTGGCATGGGCGGCATGATTGGCGGCTTGGCGGCTGGTTTGGGTCTGGCTTGGTTGGCCCACTCGATGGGCTTTGGCGCTGAATTTGGACAGTTTTTGATGTTTGGTTTGATCGCCTTGGTGGTGATGATGGTCATTGGCATGCTCATGCGCCGTCGCCAATCTGAGGCTGCCAACCCAAGCCCTTATGCCTTTGAGGGTGCCGGTGCGCCGGTAGAACCCCGAAGCATGCCGCAGTACAACCCGCACAACGTGGGCAATGACGCCTCGGCGCGACCCGTCGACACAGACCCCCGTTACACACCTGGTAACGCCGGTTCTGGCGCTGTCATCGGTTCTGGCTTGGCGGGACACCAGACCTGGGGCATCCCGGCGGGCTTTGACTCCGTTGGTTTTGTCAATGCTGCCAAACAAAACTTCCATACCTTGCAGCAAGCTTGGGACCGTTCTGATGTGAGCACCCTGCGCTCGATGATGACCGACAGCATGGTGGAAGAAATCAAGGCTCAATTGGCAGAGCGTGAAACCACTTCCAGCGGCCAGCCCAACCACACCGAGGTGGTGATGTTGGAAGCGCAATTGCTGGGCATAGAGGAAGTTGGGTCTTCGTACATGGCCAGTGTGGAGTTCTCAGGCCTCATCCGTGAAGAGCCCTCGGCCGGCCCCACCCCATTCCGTGAAGTCTGGAACATGACCAAACCCAAGGATGGCAGCTTGGGTTGGTTGGTGGCCGGTGTTCAAGCCCTGCAATAAACAGGTTCAAGACTTGGCCGTCCTGAGAGACGCGCAAATACAAGGAATAATTGGGGACTATGGCCACACAGTCCCCTTTTTCTTGGTTGAGCGATGCTGCAGACAAGCTGCGTGCGAACCTCCCCGCCGATCTACCCACCGCTTTGATGCCACCGCCTTGGGCGGTGCACGAACTGCAACAGCGGGCGGTGTTGTTTCTCAACCATGTGTTGATGCAAGAGCCTGCAGCGCGTGAACGCTTGCAGCGTCAACGCGGGCGCAGTGTGCAGCTGCATTGGCGCGGTCAGGTATTTGAGTGCCAATTCACGCCTGCGGGTTTGCTGGACTTGGTTTGTGCCGGGTCAGCGGCCAAAACGCCAGACTTGGTGTTGCGTGTCAGCGAGTCATCGCCGTTTGCCTTGGCCCGCACTGTCTTGCAGGGGCATAAACCTGCCATTCGCATCGAAGGAGATGTGCAACTGGCCGCAGAGGTGAATTGGTTGATCGACCATGTACGCTGGGATCCGGAAGAAGATTTGGCGCGTCTGATGGGTGATGCGCCTGCGCACACACTGGCGCACATGGGTCGACGGGTGGTCAATGCCCTGCGTGACTTTGTGCAACAACCGATGACACCGAAGGCTCCGTCATGACCCGCTTGTTTCGCGGTGTGTACATCGTCTTCATTGTCTTGCGCTACGGCTTAGACGAGTTGGTACTGACCAGCTTTCAAACGCCCGGCCTGCGCTTGCTGGCACGCATTGTCTCGGTTGGGCGCGACTTGCGCGCGCCGCGTGGCCAGCGTTTACGCGAAGCCCTGGAACACCTCGGTCCCATCTTTGTGAAGTTTGGACAGGTCTTGTCCACACGTCGCGATTTGTTGCCCCCCGACATCGCCGACGAATTGGCTTTGCTGCAAGACCGCGTGCCTCCGTTTCCCTCAAGCGTGGCTGTTGCCACCATCGAACGTGCTTTTGGTCGTCCCTTGGCGGATGTATTTGTTGAGTTCACCCATCAGCCTGTGGCCAGCGCATCGATTGCCCAAGTGCACTTTGCGGTGGCCAAAGACCGCCATGGCCAGTTGCGTGATGTGGCGGTGAAGGTGCTGCGTCCGGGCATGCTGAGCGTGATCGACAAAGACCTG
>CANFJA010000041.1 GCA_947447235.1 Comamonadaceae bacterium | reverse complement strand
TTTTTTTCGCTCTTTCGAGCAACTCATAAAAACGGAATTGAAGTGAACTTCACTTCTATTCTCATGAGCGTTTGTATGCCAGTTAAGACATAGTTCCGAAGAACTTGGCAATCGCCATCAAACGCCCACGCTTATCGGCTGTATTTTTTTAATGAACCACTCAACTTTTGAGCAACTTAGCTGCGATCAGCGAAGCCTGTCAGTATACATCGGATTTTAGGAAATTTCGAATTATTTTCAAATTTTCTTTTTATCCGACTTCGTTTTGTTGCAAACATCAAGTTTGCTTGTTATCAGCGAAGCCTGCCAGTATACATCGAATTTTTTCGATTTTTCAAAATTTTTGAAAAATCTTTTTATCCGACTTCGCCGTGAACATTTGGCCAAATGGCTTTTTGTTTTCAGCGAAGCCTGCCAGTATACACCGATTTCCCATGCTCATGCGGAAATTTTCGCAAAATATGCACTGCACCGTCTGTCATCGCAACAAATAGGGCATCAAGAAGGCTCACGATAATGCCCCATGTCCTTGATCACACTACAAAACGCGCAACTCTCCTTTGGTCACGTCGCATTGCTGGACCATGCCGAATTTTCTTTAGAGCCCCTCGAACGCGTAGGCCTCATTGGACGCAACGGCGCAGGCAAATCCTCATTGCTGCGCATACTCGCAGGGATCGAAAAGCCAGACGATGGCGATCTTCGGGTTCAACAAGCGCTACGCGTAACCTATGTTGCGCAAGAACCTCAACTCGATGGCGAAGTGTCTGTCTTCGAATCAGTCAGTGCTGGACTTTCACGTGTCCGGCTTTTGATTGACCAATACATCGCTGGTGAAGGCGATCTCAATGCCCTGCAAAACGAGATTGAAGTCTTTGATGGCTGGAATTGGGAACAACGCGTGCAAGAAACGCTGCACCGACTGCACTTAGATCCTGACGCACGCATCAGCGCACTTTCAGGCGGGACAGCCAAGCGTGTGGCATTGGCTCAGGCCCTTGTCACGGCACCCGATGTGTTGTTATTGGACGAACCCACCAACCACTTAGACCTCGACAGCATTGAATGGTTAGAAGGTTTGCTGCTCGACTTCAAAGGCAGCGTCATCACCATCACCCACGACAGGACGTTTCTAGATCGTGTGGCAACACGGATCGTAGAACTAGACCGCGGGCACCTGCTGTCTTACCCAGGCAATTTCGCCCAGTACCAAGTGCAAAAAGAAGAGCAACTCAACCAAGAGGCTGTCATCCATGCCAAAGCTGACAAACTGTTAGCCGGCGAAGAAGTATGGATTCGCAAAGGCGTTGAAGCGCGCCGTACCCGCAGCCAAAGTCGCATTGCCCGTCTGGAAGCGCTGCGCGCCAGCCGCGAAGCCCGTCGAGAGGCTGTCGGTAGTGTCAAGCTTGATTTGGCCAGTGGGACACAGAGCGGCAAGATCGTGGCGGAACTGACTGAGGTCAACAAGGCATTCGGCGACAAAGTGATTGCGGAAAACTTCTCAGCCACTTTCTTGCGTGGTGACAAGGTGGGTCTGATTGGCCCCAATGGCGTGGGCAAAAGCACGCTGCTGAAAATGATTCTGGGTGAACTTGAGCCCGACAGCGGCAAGATTCGCCAAGGTGCAAACTTACAAGTCGCCTACTTTGACCAAATGCGCAATGCGCTCGACATGAACGCCACTCTGGAAGACTTCATCAGTCCCGGCAGCGAGTGGATTGAGATCGGCACACAACGCAAACATGTCAAAAGCTACTTGGACGACTTCTTGTTCTCACCCGCTCGCGCCACATCTCCAGTTCGCTCCTTATCGGGCGGCGAGCGCAACCGACTGCTTCTGGCGCGTCTTTTTGCGCGCCCGGCCAACGTGCTGGTGCTGGATGAACCCACCAACGATTTGGACATCGACACCCTGGAGTTGCTCGAAGAACTGCTGCAAAACTACAAAGGCACCGTGTTCATCGTCAGCCACGACCGCTCATTCTTAGACAACGTGGCCACCAGCACCCTGGTGTTTGAAGGCACGCCCGACAAACCTGGCTTTTGGCGCGAGTACGAAGGCAGCGTGCAAGACTGGCTGACCCAATCGACCCGCGCGCGCAACCTCAACGCACAAAACACCAGTGCATCTGTGCAGGCCAAACAAGTCACAGCCTCCGCATCACCTTCTCCAACTCAGCCAGCCAACGCCACAACCAAGCCCCGTAAGCTGAGCTACAAAGAACAACGCGAACTCGACGCGCTGCCAGAACTCATCAGCACCCTTGAGGCTGAGCAGAAAGAAACGCAAACAGCGTTGGCAGACCCCAAGGTCTATGCCACCGACCCTGCGCGTGTGGCCCTGCTGCACGCGCGAGACACCGCCATCGAAACCGCACTCATGCACGCCCTAGAACGTTGGGAAGTGCTGTCCTCAACCACCTGAATCCATACAACCATGGGACAGCTCTACCTCGTGCGACACGGCCAAGCCTCCCTGGGCGCCGATGACTATGACCAACTCAGCGCCTTGGGGGCTCGCCAAGCCCAGCGCTTGGGCGAGCATTGGAAAGGCCAGGATTTGAAGTTTGATGCCGTCATCACCGGCACCCTCAAACGCCACATACAAACCTTGGAGGGCATCCAACAAGGTCTGGGCACGGCTTGCAAGGCCACTCTGTGGCCGGGCTTGAACGAATACGACAGCGAAGCGGTCATCCGCTGCGTGCATGCGGGCCCATTGAGCAAGCCCACCAGCCCTGAGGGCTATCGTGAACACTTCCGTCTGCTGCGCCAAGGCTTGAAAGCTTGGATGACAGGACAAGCCCAACCCCTGGGCATGCCCCCTCATGCTGAGTTTTTAGGAGGCATCACCCATGCGCTGGACCACATCCGCGCGCAGCATGACGGCAATGTGCTCTTGGTATCCAGCGGTGGCCCGATCTCGATGGCCGTGGGCCATGTGCTCAACCTAGAGGTTGACAGTGTGATTGAACTCAACCTGCGCATGCGCAACAGTGCCTTCTGTGAATTCAGCTTCAACCCCAAACGCCACAGTTTGGTGTCGTTCAACACCATCCCGCATTTAGAGACTCCCAGCCACAAAGGCTGGGTCACCTACGCCTGAGGTGCGTTCACCACGGTGGACAAAGGCAGCGCCATCAGCTCTTGCAGCAAATACGCCAGCTGCTCCCCCGCACTCTTGACCAACGCCTGCCCTTTGGCCGCAGTGGCTGCCCCAGCATGGCCGGCTGCACCCTGGGCGTTGTAGTCCTGCATGTGCCAGCCCAGCTTGGCGCTTTTGCCATTGCCCAACACCGGGTAGTGCGCAGCACGTGTGCGTGACGTTGAATCAAAATTTTGGGCCAAGGCCATGTTCACGGTGTCGGGCGCCAGCGCCAGCATCATCGAGGTTTCCATGTCGCCGGCATGCACGCCAAACCGTTGCTCGTCTGCCGAAAAAGGCGCCATCGCTGCAGCATCTAGGGGCAAGTTGTACCAACTGCTGCTGTAGACCAGCAAGCCATGCCGCCCGCGCAACTCACGCGCCACCACGTCCATCAAGCCGACATTGCCGCCGTGTGCGTTGAACAACAGCAATTTTTTCACCCCCGCACGTGCGACCGACGCGCCAATGTCGCACCAAAGCTGAATCACCGTCTGCGGGCAAAGCGTCAGCGTGCCCGCAAACGCCGCGTGCTCGGTACTCAAACCCAGGCTTTGCGTGGGCAACACCCACACGGGGTCATGGTCTGACAAATGGGTCAAGGCGGCATTCACCACACCCTCCACCAGCACCGTGTCGACCGATAGGGGCAGGTGTGGCCCGTGTTGCTCAGTCGCGCCCAGCGGCAACACCGCCACCGTACGATCTGGGTCGATGCTGGCAAATTGCGTCCAAGGCAAATCAGCCCAACGGTGCGAGGCTTGGGTGGCAGGGGTCACGTGAGGCGTTTTGGCATCCATGCCCGCATCTTATCGGCTGCCTCGTTACCATTCACAGATGCTCGACATTTCTCGCGGTCTTTGTTTACCTTCACTCAAGCTCTGGCGTCTGATCTACCTCAGCGCACTCGCTTTAGGCGGGCTTGTCATAACCGCAACGGCGTGGTCACAAAGCGCGGTGGTCACCACACCGCAAGTACGTGCCGAGTTGGTGATCCACGCACCCAACGGCGTGCAAGCAGGTCAACCCCTTTGGGTCGGCCTGCAACTGCAGCACCAGCCAGAGTGGCACACCTATTGGCGCAACCCGGGCGACTCGGGCTTGCCCACACAACTGGAATGGCGTCTTCCAGCAGGCGTGCAATCCGGCGCCATTGCCTGGCCGCTGCCCAGCAAGTTGCGCGCAGGTGAGTTGACCAACTACGGCTATGACAAGACGGTCTTGCTGGCCGTGCCACTGGTCATCTCTGGTGAATTCAAGGTCAGCAGCAGCTTGGACATTCGGCTGCACGCCAACTGGTTGGTGTGCCGGCTCGAATGCATTCCGCAAGAGGGCAACTTTCAGCTGCGCATCCCCACACAAACCAGCCATGCACCGCTGGCCGCTGCGTTTGACACGGTGCTGGCCCAACAGCCCAAACGCGTTACCTCGGCCAACACCGAGGCGCAGTTTGACGTCCAAGGCAAGGCACAGCTCATCAGGCTGCGCATTGGCGGCTTGCCCGCTGCGCTACAGGGCCATCGGTTGGTAGTATTTCCACTCGACCCCGAAATTTTGGAGTCCGCCACCGAGCAACACCCCTTGGCGACCCAATCTTGGCAAGGCTCAGACTGGACGGCCCAACTGCCCCTGAGCAACTTGCGTCAGTCCAGTCCCACACATCTTTCCTTGTTGCTGGTCGACAGCCAAGGCCATCAGCGGCAAGGCGTTGACATCCGCCTTCCCATCACACAGGCGTGGCCAGCGGCACCCGATGGCCCGATCTCCGACACACGCGTCACCCCTCTAGCGCCAGAACCTGCGGAGGTCGGCTTGTGGGGATTCGTCTTGGCGCTGGCGGGCGCCTTCGTGGGCGGCCTGATCCTCAACCTCATGCCCTGTGTGCTGCCTATCTTGGCCATCAAAGTGCTCAGTTTTGCGCAGCACAGTCGCCAACACCGGGCCCATCGCATCGCCGGACTGGCCTACACCGCTGGCGTGGTGCTGAGCTTTTTGCTGCTCGGTGCCGGCGTGTTGGCGCTGCGCGCGGCGGGTGAGCAACTGGGCTGGGGCTTTCAGCTGCAATCCCCCTTGGTGGTCAGCGCCTTGGCGGTGTTGTTCACCTTGATTGCACTCAACCTGTGGGGGCTGTTTGAGCTCGGCCTGGTCCTGCCCTCTTCGTGGGTCACGTTCCAAGCGCGTCATCCAGTCAGCGACGCCCTGCTGTCAGGCGTGCTCGCCGTCGCTGTGGCCTCTCCCTGCACAGCGCCCTTCATGGGCGCCTCGTTAGGACTGGCCATGACCTTGCCATCCCCGCAGGCGCTGGCGATTTTTGCCAGCATGGGACTGGGCTTGGCCCTGCCCTATTTGCTGGCCAGTGGGTGGCCCGCCGTGGCCCGCCGCCTGCCTCACCCCGGCCCTTGGATGGTCATGCTGCGCCAACTGCTGGCTTTCCCCATGCTCGCCACCGTGGTCTGGTTGTTGTGGGTGCTCGGCCAGCAAACCAACCTGGATGCCACCTCCTTGCTCATGGCATGGCTACTGGGCTTGTCCGCGCTGGTGTGGAGCGCGCGCTTTCGCACCCGCAGCGCACGTTTGTTGCAATTGCTACTGGCCCTGTGTTTGGCCTGGGTGAGCGCGACGTGGGTGCCCATGCTCAACAGTGCTGCCAACTCTGCACCGTCCAGCAACACCCTCACGCCATCCTTCGACGCTGCACCCTGGCAAGGCTGGTCGCCGGACAAAGTGGCGCAATCTTTGGCGCAAAACCAGCCGGTGTTCGTCGACTTCACCGCAGCCTGGTGTGTGACGTGCCAGATCAACAAAAAAACCACCCTCGGCAGCCAAGCCGTCTTGAGCGACTTCCAGGCTCACCAAGTTCGCCTGTTGCGAGCCGACTGGACGCGGCGCGACCCCGCCATCACCGCCGCACTCAGCGCTTTGGGCCGAAGCGGCGTGCCGGTGTATGTGCTGTATGCGCCAGGTCGCACGCCGCTGGTGCTGTCAGAGTTGCTCAGCGCAAGCCAAATTCATCAAGCACTCGCTGCGCTGCCCTGAGCGGCGCCACGCCACGACTGCACGGACAAATGGCCCGCCTCATGCGCCCCGAACAAAACCCGACGGACCTCAGCCTCACCCACTGCCGCACCATTGCCGTGGTGGGCCTGTCGCCCAAGCCGCATCGCGACAGCTACCGTGTCTCGCAGTACATGCAAGCACAGGGATGGCGCATCATCCCGGTCAATCCACTGGCCAAAGAAGTGCTGGGTGAGCGCGCCTACGCCAGCTTGACTGAGGCCGCGCAGCATGAGCGCATTGACATGGTGAACTGTTTTCGCAACGCGCAAGACATCCCACCCATCGCCGACGAGGCCATCGCCATTCGGGCCAAAGCCCTGTGGTTGCAAATCGGCATTGCCCATGCACAAGCCGCCGCGTTGGCCATGCATGCGGGACTGTGGGTGGTGCAAGACCGCTGCCTGATGGTCGAGCATGCACGCTGGGCGCGCCAGCAGGGCTGAACACTCTGCCTGAAAGCCCCCCTTGCCATTCGCAGGTCCTCGCGGGTGCTGGGCCACAATAGCGCCATGTTTGCACCACTCCAAAACGACACCTTTTTGCGCGCTTGCATGCGCCAAGCCACCGACCACACCCCCATCTGGCTGATGCGCCAAGCGGGTCGCTACCTGCCCGAATACTGCGCCACCCGCGCCAAAGCGGGCAGCTTCATGGGCTTGGCCACCAACACCGACTTCGCCACCGAAGTCACCCTGCAACCGCTGGAGCGCTACCCTCTCGACGCCGCTATTTTGTTCAGCGACATCTTGACCGTGCCAGACGCCATGGGCTTAGGCCTGAGCTTTGCCCTAGGCGAAGGTCCGAAATTCGCCAAACACGTGCGCGATGAAGCGGCAGTGTCTGAGCTGGCCGTGCCCGACATGGCCAAGCTGCGCTATGTGTTCGACGCTGTGGCCTCCATCCGCAAAGCCTTGAACGGCAGGGTGCCTTTGATCGGCTTTTCAGGCAGCCCCTGGACCTTGGCCTGCTACATGGTCGAAGGCGGCGGCTCTGACGACTACCGCCAAGTCAAAAGCCTGATGTACAGCCGCCCGGACCTGATGCACCGCATCTTGGCGGTCAATGCCGACGCCGTGGCCCTGTACCTCAACACCCAAATCGAAGCGGGCGCGCAAGCGGTGATGGTCTTTGACAGCTGGGGCGGCGTGCTGGCCGACGGCATGTTTCAACAATTCAGCCTGGCCTACACACAGCGCGTGCTGTCACAACTCAAGCGCTCGCAAGATGGCGCCATCATTCCTCGCTTGGTGTTCACCAAAGGCGGCGGTTTGTGGTTGCCCGAGATAGTCCCCCTCGACTGCGAAGTCCTCGGCGTGGACTGGACCGTCAACCTCAGCACTGCCCGCGCGCAAGTCGGCGGCCCAGTCGGCGGCCCCGGCAAAGCCCTGCAAGGCAACTTCGACCCCAACGCCTTGTTTGCGCCTCCTGAAGCCATCGCCAGCGAAGCCCGCCGGGTGCTGGATGCCTTTGGCCAACCGCACACGGACGCCAGCACCACAGGCCCCACACACATCTTCAACCTCGGTCACGGCATCAGCCAATACACGCCGCCCGACAACGTGGCGGTGTTGGTCGAGACGGTTCACCAGCACTCGCGCAAGCTCAGAAACGCCTAAACTAAAAACCGAGCAATTACCTCGAAAACAACAAAAATAAGCGTGGCCCCATGCAACTTATGCACAAAAAAGTAAGCGGCGTGCACCAAGATAAGGTTTTATTTTGCATCCTCAAAAAACTTCCTGAAAATCTGTAAGTCATTGATTTGTATAGATTTAACTGTTTGCTTTTTTTTCGTGCAGATTGTCCAAAGCCTTGTTTTTCGGGCCTTCGGCAAGGGCCCAGCAGAGATATCAACAAAGTTATCCACAAAAATCTTGGGTTAGTCGCTAAAGCCATGCAAATCAAGCACTTAAGCGCTTTTCTCAAAATTCACCTGAATTCTTCGACGCAACTCACCGCTTGACATGTCGTACTTGATTTCTGTCATGGTTCACACCCCCGCACACAGCGGCATAGGGGGCGCACTGAGCTACAGCAGCGTCACACCCATGCCAGCCGGCACCTTGGTGCGCGTCCCTTTGGGCGCCCGGGAGTTGCTCGGTGTGGTGTGGGATCCGGCAGAAAACGACACAGACATCAGCCTGCGCCCCGTCAGCCATGCGCTGGAAGGGGTTGAACCTTTGACCCCAAGCTGGCGCCAGTTGGTGCAGTTCGCCGCTCACTACTACCAACGCAGCGTTGGCGAAGTGGCCTTGGCCGCTTTGCCCAACCAACTGCGCGAACTCAGCGCAGAGCAATGGACACGGCGCCTCAAACGCACAGTCAAGGCCGACACACCCAGCGAACGCGACACACCACAGATACCTCAGGCCACCCCCGAACAAAGCGAGGTGCTCGCCCAAATCGCCACGCAACCGGGCCCCTTCCTTTTGTTTGGCAACACGGGCAGCGGTAAAACCGAGGTCTATTTGCGCGCAGCACACGAAGTGCTGACACGCCATGCCAACGCCCAAGTCTTGGTCATGGTGCCGGAGATCAACCTCACCCCACAGCTTGAAGCGCGCTTTCGCGCGCGCTTTGCGCCGGTGTGGGGCGAGTCCTGCTTGGTCACGCTGCACAGTGGCCTCACCCCAGCGCAGCGGCTGAACCATTGGTTGGCAGCCCACAAGGGCCAAGCACGCATCGTGCTGGGCACGCGCATGGCCGTCTTTGCATCGATGCCCGGCTTGCAATTGATCGTGGTCGACGAAGAACACGACCCCAGCTACAAACAACAAGAAGGCGCGCGCTATTCAGCCCGTGACTTGGCGGTGTACCGGGGCCAACTGGAAAAAGCCAAAGTCATTTTGGGCTCGGCCACTCCCTCGCTGGAGAGCTGGCACCACAGCCGTCCCGCCACCGACACAGAACCTGCGGGTCGTTACTTGCGCTTGCACATGCCCTCGCGCGTGGGCCACGGCGCGCTGCCTCTGGTGCGCAGGGTGGACATGAACCGCCAGCCCTACAAGACCGTGTTTTCCAGCCATCTGCTCGACGCCATGCGCGAGCGCATCACGCGTGGCGAACAAATCTTGGTCTTGCTCAACCGCCGTGGCTATGCCCCCGTGTTGCACTGCACCGACTGCGGCTGGAAAAGCGAATGCCCGCATTGCAGCGCCTACCGGGTGTTTCACAAGCTGGACCGCACCTTGCGCTGTCACCACTGCGGCTTCACCCAAGCCGTCCCCCGCGCCTGTCCGAGTTGCGGCAACCAAGACATCAGCCCGCTGGGACGCGGCACCGAGCAGCTCGAAGAACACTTGGGCGAGTTGCTCTGCGATGTGCGCCGCACCGATGGCCAAGCTTTGCGCATTGCCCGTATCGACGCAGACAGCACACGCCTCAAAGGCGAGCTAGAACGTCAACTCGCAGAAGTACACGCAGGCGCCGTCGACATCTTGGTGGGCACCCAGATGATCGCCAAAGGCCACGACTTTCGACGCGTCACCTTGGTGGCGGCGCTCAACCCCGATGGCGCCTTGTTCTCCAGCGACTTTCGTGCGCCAGAGCGCTTATTCAGCCTGCTCATGCAAGCGGCAGGGCGGGCTGGGCGCGATGCCCACATGAGCACCGCCCACGCTTGCGAAATGTGGCTGCAATCGTTCTACCCCCAACACCCGCTCTTTGAAGCCCTCAAGCAACACGACTACCCAGCCTTTGCCTTGCAACAACTCCAAGAGCGTCAAGAAGCCAATTTGCCGCCCTTTAGCTTTCAGGCCCTGGTCCGGGCCGAGGCACGCAGCCAACAGGCGGCGCAAGACTTCTTGTCGGCAGCACGCGACGCAGGTGCCGCCTGGGCCGAGGCAGCCTTGGTCGACATCTACCCTGCGGTGCCCATGGCCATTCAGCGTGTGGCCAACATCGAGCGAGCGCAAATGCTGTTGGAATGCAGTTCACGCAAAGCCCTGCAAGGCTTTTTAAACCAGTGGCAAGTGCAATTGCTCACCCTGCGCGGCCAACACAAACACGTGGTTCGTTGGGCCATTGACGTAGACCCCTTGGCCATTTGATCCATTGGCCGTTTGATCCGTTCGCCGCCCTGTAACGCGCCTGATTGCAACAGCCGCTAGGGGCTAGCCACTCAAGCATTCGCGCAAACTCAAGCGTGCAGCAAAGCCACCGCGCCAGAAAAAGTAAAAAATGCCAAGACGGTGGTCACCAAAATGATCCGAGCCACGCGACCCGTGTTCGCACCAAAACGCTCCGTCAGCAAGGCCACGTTGCTAGCGCTGGGCAGCGCGGCCACCAGCACCACCACCACCATCGTGAAGCGATCCATGACAAAGCCCAGTTGAATCACCGCCGAAAAGACCAGCAGCACCAACAGTGGATGCAGCAATAACTTGAAGCAAGCAATGGGCACATAGTCACGCCACAAGATCGGCGCATGGTCGCTGGCTTGGGCCAACGCCTGTGAACGCGCCAACACGGCGCCAATGGTGAACAAGGCCACTGGCGACGCAGAGTCGGCCAACAAACCGACCGTCTTGGCCAAAGGCCCTGCCAACTCGTAAGACATGGCAGAAGCCACCACGCCCAAGCTGATGGCCCAAGGCATGGGGTTGGCCAATACCGCCTTGAGTGCATTCTTGGCAGCGCGTGCAGCCCCATGCTCGTCGGCGCCGTCCAACCGCGACATAGCCACGCACAGCGAGGTGGTGATCACCAAATCCACCACGATGGTCACAATCGCAGGCCCTGCAGCGCCTGCCCCCAACAAAGCCACCAACAAAGGCACGCCCATGAAACCGGTGTTCGGAAACGCCGCCACCAAAGCGCCAAAGGCCGCGTCATCCCAGCCAATGCGGGCATTCAAACTGACCGCCACCGTGAAACCCACCATCAACAAAGCGCACAGCAAATAGGCCAAAAACAAAGTGGGGTCGAGCAACTGTGAAATCGGCGAACTCGCACCAAAACGGTAAAGCATGCAAGGCAGCGCAAAGTACAGCACAAAGCCATTCAAGCCAGGTATGGCATCCATGGGCAACATGCGGCGACGAATGGCCATGAACCCAGCCAAGACCAGCACGAAAAATGGAAAAGTGACAGATAAAACTTGCAGCACCCTGGTATTTTGCCCGCGATGTGCACCGGTATCATTGCCCGCTTTGCCTTTCCTCCCATACGCATGTCTGCTGGTCTCAATCTCGCGCAACAAGAAGCCGTGAATTTCTTGCACGGTCCTTGTTTGGTTCTCGCGGGTGCCGGTTCGGGCAAAACGCGTGTGATCACCCACAAAATTGGCCGCCTCATCCAAGCGGGGCTAGAGCCTCAGCGCATTGCCGCTATCACCTTCACCAACAAAGCCGCCACCGAGATGCGTGAGCGCGCCAAACAGCTGATAGGCAAAGCCGCCAAAGACGTGGTGATTTGCACCTTTCACGCACTCGGTGTGCGCATGCTGCGCCAAGATGGCGAGGTCATGGGGCTCAAACCGCAGTTCAGCATCATGGACAGCGCAGACGTCACCGGTATCTTGAAAGACGCGGGCGGCACCACCGATGCCGCCACCGCGCGCCAGTGGCAATGGACCATCAGCTTGTGGAAAAACATGGGGCTCAATGCCACCCAAGCTGAAAGCATTGCCAAAGACGACAACGAACGCACCATCGCCAAAATCATGGCGCGCTATGAGGAACGCCTCACGGCCTACCAAAGCGTGGACTTTGACGATCTGATTGGCTTGCCCCTCAAGCTGCTGCAAAACCACGAAGAGGTTCGCCTCAAGTGGCAAGCCCAACTCGGCCATGTGCTGGTGGACGAATACCAAGACACCAACGCCACCCAATACGAAGTGCTCAAGTGCCTGGTCGGCAGCAACGCGCGTTTCACCGCGGTGGGCGACGACGACCAGTCCATCTACGGCTGGCGCGGCGCCACGCTCGACAACCTCAAGCGCCTGCCGCAAGACTTTCCCAAGCTCAAAGTCATCAAGCT
>CANFJA010000040.1 GCA_947447235.1 Comamonadaceae bacterium | reverse complement strand
GCCGCGAAACCTCCCGCCACCAAGGCCAGACCCAGCGCCATGTCGCCCAGCAGGTCCGCGCCGCGCAGCCAAGCCAGGGCCAGGCCGGTCCAGCCCATGACCAACGCGAACCACGCAGGGAAGAGATGTTCAAGTGGCGCGCCGATGCGGGCCATCCACGAGGCGGCGTGAGGTACGGTGGTGTGTTGCATGGCCAGAGTTTAGGTGAGGCACCCCCGTGGATAATCGACCCATGGACAAACTCAAAGCCTTTGAGTCCTTTGTGTCGGTGGCCCAAAAGGGCAGTCTGACCGCGGCAGCCCATGCCGAGGGCGTTGCACCGGCCATCATCGGCAGGCGGCTGGATGGGCTCGAGTCGCATTTGGGCGTCAAGCTCTTGGTGCGCACCACCCGGCGCATCAGCCTGACCCACGAAGGCAGCGCTTTTTTGGAAGACTGCCAGCGCCTGTTGGCCGATGTGGCCAACGCCGAGGCCAGCGTGAGTGCCGGGGGCTTGAAGGCCAGCGGGCATTTGCGCATCACCGCACCGGCCGGGTTTGGCAGGCGCCATGTGGCGCCTTTGGTGCCTCAGTTTTGCGCCACGCACCCGGACGTGACGGTGTCGCTCAACCTGAGCGATCGGGTGGTCGATTTGGCTGCGGAAGGCTTTGACTGCGCGGTGCGTGTGGGCGACTTGCCCGACTCCTCCTTGGTCAGCGTGCGCATGGCCGACAACCGACGCCTGTGCGTGGCCACACCAGAATTTTTGGCGCGCCACGGCACGCCCCAAACCCCCAGCGATTTGATGCGCCTGCGCTGCTTGACGCTCTCCAGCGATGCCTCGCAAACCAAGGGCTGGGCTTTTCGTGTGCCCACGGCGGGTGGCGCGCACGAAGTGGTTCATTTACGGCCTGCCGGACGCATGGACTGCTCGGACGGGCAGGTTTTGCACGACTGGTGCTTGGCCGGACACGGGATTGCATGGCGCAGCACGTGGGAGGTGGCCAGCCAAATTCAAAGTGGACAGCTGGTGTCGGTGTTGGACGACTTTGCGGCTGCGCCCAATGGCATTTACGCCGTCTTCTCCCAGCGCAAGCACTTGCCTTTGCGCTTGCGTTTGTGGATTGATTTCCTCAAAGACCGCTATGCGCAAGCTGACTACTGGGAGCGTCTGGCATGACCGCTGTGCGGCCCATCAAATCCGTGGTGTTGTGCGCGGACGATTACGCGGTCAATGCGCCCACCTCGCAAGGCATCGTCGCCTTGTGCGTGTTGGGGCGCTTGAGCGCCACCAGCGTCATGGTGCATTCGCCGCGTTGGCCCCAAGACGCGCCGGCTTTGCGCGACATGCGTGAGCGCATCGATGTCGGGCTGCACCTGGACTGGACCAGTGCCTTTGCCAAAGACCGAGGTTTTGGCCAAGGCTTGGGGGCTGTGATGGGGCGGTCTTTGCTGAGAAGCTTTGACCACCATCAAGTGATGGACGAAGTGCAGCGTCAACTCGACGCCTTCGAGGCCCAGTGGCAAGCCCCGCCAAGCCATGTGGATGGTCATCAGCATGTGCAGCAGTTTGCGGGTGTGCGAGAGGCTTTGTGCGAGGTGCTGCTGCGTCGCTATGGCAGCCAGCGTCCCCGGCCTTGGTTGCGCGTCTCGCAGGTCGCGCAAGTGGGGTTGAAGGCACACGTCATCTCCGCCATGGGCGCGCAAGCCTTGCAAGGCTGGGCGCAGCAAAACGACTGGCCCTGTGTGGCGCCGCTGCTGGGCGCCTACGGCTTTGAGGGCAGCTTGAACGACTACCGCCAGCGCATGCAAGCTTGGTTGCTGGATGTGCCCACGCAAGCGCCGCCGGCGCTCATCATGTGCCACCCGGCGGCTTCGGCACAAGCCGATGACGAGATTGGTTCGGCCCGAGCGATCGAGTTTGCGTACCTCGCCAGCCACGAGTTTGTACAAGACCTGCGTGACGCAGGTGTGCGCTTGGTGCGTGGCAGCGGACACACCCTGCCTGTTGAATGAGTCTCACGCCATGAGCCCTTTCGTCCCTGTTCCACCCATTACAGACACGCCCACCACGTGGCGTGCCCATCTGCGTCACTGGGCCGTGCTGGTGCTGCCTGTGCTGTTGCTGGTGCTCGCGGCATGGCGCCCGTTGGCGCTGCCCGACGAAGGGCGGTATGCCGAGGTGGGGCGTTGGATGTTGTCCAGCGGCGACTGGCTCACACCCCGTTTGGACGGCGTGCCGTTTTTTCACAAACCGCCACTGCTGTACTGGTTGGAGGCTGCCTCGATGCAGCTGTTTGGCGTCACGCCTTGGGCGGCGCGTTTGGTGGTGGCTTTGCATGCCTGTTTGATGTGGGGTGTCATGGTGCTGTGCACCCGTCACATCGCGGGGGCAGCCACCGCACGCCGGGCCGCTTGGATGTTGGGCACCAGCCTGGCATTTTTGGTCGGCGGTCAGTACCTGAACCACGACATGGTGGTCGCGACTTGGATGGGGGTGGCGATTTGGTGCTTTGCCCGTGCATTGATGCACCCCCTGGGTGTGCATGCGAACTGGGCCCGTGCAGGCTTTGTGGCGTGTGGCTTGGGCGTGTTGAGCAAGGGCCTGATTGGTTTGCTGTTGCCCGGTTTTGTGCTCACCTTGTGGGTGTTTTGGACGTGGCAGTGGCGCAAGGTCTGGACGTTGCCCTGGGTCAGCGGCGTGCTGTTGTTTTTGGCGGTGGCTTTGCCGTGGTTTGTGCTGGCCGCGCACCAACACCCCGACATGCTGGCCTATATGTTTGGCAAACACCAGTTTGGGCGCTACACCGCCACCACCTTCAACAACGCCAGGCCTTGGTGGTTTTATGGCGTGGCGGTGATGTTGCTGATGTTCCCGTGGGTGTTTTTTGCGCTGGCCGAAGGATGGCTGCGGGTTTGGGCGAGCTTGCGGTCAGTGTGGCAGCCCACCAGCGCGCCAACACCGCTTGCTGCGGCTGCGCAAGGCGCACCCGAGGACTTTGAACCGGCCTTGCGCGCCGCCCATGGGGCGTTGGTGCAGCGTCACTGGATGGCCTTGTGTTGGATTTGGGTGGTGGCCATCTTGGCTTTCTTCTCCATCCCACATTCCAAACTCATTGGCTACGCTTTGCCGGTCATGCCCCCTCTGGCGGTCTTGGCTGCGCTGTGGTGGCAGCAACACATGGTGTCACGTGCATGGGGTGGTCGCGTGTTTGTCTCGTTGGTGGGCCTGTGTTTGGTGACGGCGTTGGCGGTCCAGGTGGTGGCGGCGCGCTACACCCTACGCCACAGCAGTGCCGACGTGGCGGCCTGGTTGGCGTGTCAGGTGGCGCCCACCGACGTGGTGGCGGCTGTGGACGAATACCCGTACGACTTGCCGTTTTATGCCCAACTCACCCAGCCCATCGAAGTGCTGCAAGACTGGGACAGCGAGCGGCAAACCGCAGGCGACAACTGGCGCCGTGAATTGTTTGAAGGGGCCGACTTCGACGCCGAGGCCGCCCGCGTGTTGCAGCCCTTGAGCCGCTTGGAGGCCTTGCAACAACAAGCCGGCGCGTGGGTGCTGGCGCCCAACGACTCGGCGCGCGTCAACCTGCAACGCCACAGCGGCTTTGACTTGGTGTTGGGCGGTCAGGCCTGGTCGCTCTACCGCAGCAAGGCTGCCGCCTCAAGGGCTGCGCCGGAAAGCCCACAGACGGCTGAGCACAAAGGTCTGGGCCGATGCCAGCACCAGCGCGATGAACAGCGCTAACAAAGACGGCAATCCCAAGCCACGCAGCAGCCCCACAAAGATCACTTCGTTGGCGGCAAAACCGGCCAGCGCGGTCACGGCAAAGCGACGCAAGCTTTGCCACAGCGAGGTGTCCGCGTCTTGAAAACTCAGCCACCGGTGGCCGGCAAAGCTCACCACAAAGGCCACGCCAAAGCCAGCTGCATTGGCCACCTCAGGCCACACGGCGGGTTCGACCAGTGCAAACACGGCCAAGTGTGTGAGCGCCGCACTGGCGCCCACCACCACAAACCAAAAAACAGTTCGCCAGTTGCGCATGGCGTGCTCAGATCGCCACGTTGTCGTCGTGTGGCAGCTCAGGTGGGGCGGGCGCTTTGGGCGACGTCAGCGCCAAACCAGCGCCCCAGCGCTGTTGCACCACATACATGGGGCGTTGCTTGACCTCTTCATAAATGCGACCGACATACTCAGACAGAACCCCGATCGACAACAACTGGATGCCGCTGAAAAACATCAGCGCCACCACCAAGGTGGCATAGCCCGGCACGTTGATGCCCCACATGAAGTATTCGGCAACCACCCAAACGCCGTAGCCCATGGCCAGGGTGGCCAGCAGCAAGCCAATCAATGTCAAAGCGCGCAGGGGTGCAATCGAAAACGCCAACACGCCTGTGAGTGCCAAAGCAAACGAGCCCCTCAGACCAAAGCTGCTTTCACCCGCTGCGCGGGGCAGTGGCTCATAGTCGATGGCGGTGCTGGCAAAGCCCACCCAAGCGTACAAGCCTTTCATGAAACGGTTGCGCTCTGGCAGCGCCTTGAGCGCGTCCACCACCTGCCGGTCCATCAGGCGAAAGTCGCCCGCATGCGGCGGAATCTTGACCCGGTTGCCCAGGTTGATGAGCTTGTAGAACATGCCCGTCAAGCCAGCGTGCAAGGCCGATTGGTCGTCACGGGTGCGGCGAATGGCGTAGACCACGTCCGAGCCCTCGCGCCAACGTTGCAGCATGTCGCTCACCAGCGACACCGGGTGTTGGCCGTCGGAGTCCATCAACACCACCACCTCGCCGCGTGCTGCATCCACGCCGGCCATCAGGGCGGCTTCTTTGCCAAAGTTGCGTGACAGATTGATGCCCACCACTTGCGGGTGGGCGGCACACAAGGCCTCCATCACCTGCGCCGTGTTGTCCCGGCTGCCGTCGTTGATCAGCACGATCTCTACCTGCGAGCTCAGGGCTTGCAGTGCGGTCAAAACCTGAGGCACCAAGGTGCCCAAGTTTTGTCCCTCGTTGTAGGCCGGCATCACGCAGGTGAGGGTCGGGGTGTATTGGAAACGGTCGGAGGGGTGGGGGGCTTGGGGCTGGCGCATGGGTACACATCATGCCAAAAAAAGAAATGGGGTGGCCCGTAAAATCCCCGCATGCTCCTCGTCAAACAAGAATTGCTGGCCGCTTTGAGCCAAGCCCTCGATGGTTTGTTGCCCGGCTCCGGCAACAAGGCCGCCTTTGAATCGCCCAAAGTGGCGGCCCATGGCGACTTCGCCATCACCGCGGCCATGCAACTGGCCAAACCGCTCAAGCTCAACCCCCGTCAGCTGGGGGATCAGCTGCGCGAGGCCTTGTTGGCTGCGCCCGCTTACCAGCAATGGGTGCAAGACATTGAGATTGCCGGCCCTGGCTTCATCAACATCCGCCTCAAGCCCGCCGCCAAGCAACAGGTGGTGCGCGAGGTGTTGGCGGCGCAAGACTGTTTTGGTTTTCAAGCCGACAACGGCCAGCGTGTGCTGGTGGAATTTGTCTCGGCCAACCCCACCGGGCCCTTGCATGTGGGCCATGGTCGCCAGGCCGCTTTGGGGGACGCGATTTGCAATTTGTTCGCCACCCAGGGCTTGAATGTCTACCGCGAGTTCTATTACAACGACGCCGGTGTGCAGATCAACACCTTGGCCACCAGCACGCAGCTGCGCGCCCAAGGCTTCAAGCCAGGTGACGCCCAGTGGCCCAGTGGCGAGAACGCGCCGGCCTACAACGGGGACTACATTGCCGACATCGCCGCTGACTTTTTGGCCAAGAAAACGGTCAAGTCCGATGACCGTGAATTCACGGGCAGCGGCGATGTGAACGACCTCGATGGCATGCGCCAATTTGCCGTGGCCTATTTGCGCCACGAGCAAGACCTGGACTTGAAGGCCTTTGAGGTCAAGTTCGACAACTATTACTTGGAGAGCAGCCTCTACACCAGTGGCCGTGTGGACAACGCAGTGAAGAAACTGCAAGCCGCTGGCAAGACCTACGAACAAGACGGCGCGCTGTGGCTCAAGAGCACCGACTACGGCGACGACAAAGACCGTGTGATGCGCAAGACCGACGGCAGCTACACCTACTTTGTGCCCGATGTGGCCTACCACTTGGCCAAGTGGGAGCGCGGCTTCAACCGGGTGGTCAACATCCAGGGCACCGACCACCACGGCACCATCGCCCGCGTGCGTGCGGGCTTGCAAGCTGCTTCGTCGTTGGATGGTCTGGGCATTCCCGAGGGCTACCCCGACTACGTGTTGCACACCATGGTGCGCGTGATGCGGGGCGGCGAAGAGGTCAAAATCTCCAAGCGCGCCGGCAGTTATGTGACCCTGCGCGACTTGATCGAATGGACCAGCAAAGACGCGGTGCGTTTTTTCTTGCTCTCGCGCAAGCCCGACACCGAGTACACCTTCGATGTCGACTTGGCGGTCACCAAAAACAACGACAACCCGGTCTACTACGTGCAGTACGCCCATGCGCGCATTTGCTCGGTGCTGCGCGCTTGGGCCGACAAAGATGGCGGCGACGTGGCCCATCTGAAAGACGTGGACTTGTCCGCACTCGACAGCCCGCAAGCCCAAGCCTTGATGCTGTTGCTGGCCAAATACCCCGACATGCTGAGCGCGGCCGCGCACGACTTTGCGCCCCACGACGTGACGTTTTATTTGCGTGACTTGGCCGCCAGCTACCACAGCTACTACGATGCCGAGCGCATTTTGGTCGACGACGAGGCGGTCAAAAAAGCGCGCTTGGCGCTGGTCGCGGCCACGGCGCAGGTGCTGCACAATGGGCTGAAGGTTTTGGGCGTCTCTGCCCCAACCAGCATGTGAGGGGCTCACCATGCGGGACACAACTTCAATGGGACAGGACATGAGACAGCAGCGCGGCTCGACCTTGGTGGGCTTCATCATCGGTTTGGTGGTGGGGTTGGCGGTGGCATTGGGGGTGGCGATCTACGTCACCAAGGTGCCGATCCCCTTCATGAACAAAGGCCAGGGCCGCAACGCCGACCAAGACGCGGCCGAAGACAAAAAGAACAAAGACTGGGACCCGAATGCGCCGCTGTATGGCAAAAACCCAGCCAAGCCCAGCGACAAGGGCGATGGCGTGGATGCCAACAAGTCCGATGCATCTTTACCTTCGCCTACACCTGCGACCAAACCCGATGCGGCAGCCAAGGTCGACCCCAAGAGTGCGGACCCGCTGGGTGACTTGGCCAAAGTCAAATCCACAGAGACCAAGCCTGCTGAGGGCAAGGCGGCCGATGGCAAAGCCGCAGAGTTCAAGCCCGCTGTGGCAGGGGGTGACCCCTTCATCTACTTTGTGCAAGCGGGCGCATTTCGCACCAATGAAGAGGCCGAGTCGCAGCGCGCCAAACTTGGCATGTTGGGGCTAGACGCCAAAGTCAGTGAGCGCGATCAGGGCGGCCGCACGGTCTACCGCGTGCGGGTGGGGCCCATGGACAGCAAAACCGAGGCCGAGCGTGTGCGAGACAAACTGGAAACAGCCCATTTAGACTCCGCCATGGTGCGGGTACAGCGTTAATTTTTAAATTAGAGGTGTCTATGAAACGTCGTGATTTTTCCCTGGCCGCATTGACTGCGGCCTCGTCGGCTTTGTCCCTGACTGCCCAAGCGCAGGCGCCAGCCAAAAAGCCCGAGGAGGGCATCGACTTTCTGGCCTTGGACAAACGCGTGCCGACGGAGGTGGGCGAGGGCAAGATCGAAGTGATCGAGTTCTTTTGGTACAGCTGCCCCCACTGCAACGCGTTTGAGCCGCGTTTTGCCGCATGGCTCAAAGCGGCCCCTAAAGATCTGGTGGTCAAGCGCGTGCCAGTGCGTTTTCGCGATGACTTTGAAGCTCAGCAGCGCGCCTACTATGTGTTTGAAGCGCTGAACATGGTGGACGCGATGCACGGCAAGCTGTTTCACGCCATCCACACCGAGCGTCAATCGCTCAACACCCTGGCTGCCCTGTCGGCCTGGACCGATAAAAACGGAATCCCTGCAGCGAAGTTCACCGACACGTTCAACAGTTTTGGCGTGGCCACCAAAGCCCGCCGTGCCACACAGCTGCAAGAGGCGTTCAAGGTGCAAGGCGTGCCAGCCTTGGGCATTGCCGGACGTTTCTACACCGACGGTTCGCTCACGCAAACCATGGAGCGTGCCTTGCAGGTGACCGATTATTTGATCGGTGAAGTGCGCCGCGGCCGTTGAGGCAAGCCCTAGGGCGCGAGATGCTGTGGGGTGGTTAGAATCCACCATCAAATTACAGCAATATTCGTGCCTTGACTTCATCCGCTTCTTTTTCGCTGGTTCTGCTGATGGCCTTGGGGTCTGCGTCAGCGTTGGCAGAAAAAGCCGACCGTGACAAGCCGCTCAACATCGAAGCCGACAGCTTGGTTCACGACGAACTCAAACAAATCAGCGTGTTCAAAGGCCGTGCGGTGTTGACCAAGGGCACGATGGTGATTCGAGGCGAGCGCATCGAAGTTCGCCAAGATCCCGACGGCTACCAGTTTGTACACATCCTGCCCGAGTCCAACAAGCGGGCTTTTTTTCGGCAAAAGCGCGAGGGTGTGGACGAGTTCATGGAGGCCGAAGGCTTGCGCATCGACTATGACGGGCGCAGTGACCAGGTGACGCTCAATGAGCAAGCCGAAGTGCGCCGCTACCGTGGCGCTGTGTTGGCCGACCAAATGTCGGGCAAACGCATCGTCTACAACAACCTCAGCGACGTGTTCACCATCGACGGGCAAAAAGCAGGCGAAGCCGGCAAGTCCTTTGGCACACGGGTTCGTGCCACGCTGGCGCCGCGCAACACCACGGCGGACAAAAAGTGATCGCGACGCCCGCCCCTCACGCTGGTACTGACACCTCGGTGAGCCGCCTTGAAGCCCTGCATTTGCAAAAAGCCTATGGCAGCCGCAAGGTGGTGCATGACGTGTCGATTGCTGTCTCCAAAGGCGAAGTGGTGGGTTTGCTCGGGCCCAACGGTGCCGGCAAGACCACCTCGTTTTACATGATCGTGGGTTTGGTGCGGGCCGATGCGGGCAGCATCACCATCGATGGGCAAGACGTGACCCATTTGCCGATCCATCGCCGCTCTCGCTTGGGGCTGAGCTACTTGCCCCAAGAGGCGTCTATTTTTCGCAAACTCAATGTGCAAGACAACGTGCGTGCGGTGCTGGAGTTGCAGCGTGATGCGCAAGGCGCTGCGCTTGGCGAAGATGAGATCGAGCGCCGCCTGACGTCGTTGTTGCAAGAGTTGCGGGTCGAGCATTTGCGCATGTCACCGTCCGTGGCCTTGTCTGGGGGTGAACGCCGTCGGGTCGAGATTGCCCGCGCATTGGCGACGCAGCCTCGTTTTATTTTGTTGGATGAGCCGTTTGCTGGCATCGATCCCATCGCCGTGATCGAGATTCAACGCATCATTGGTTTTTTGAAGGCGCGTGGCATTGGGGTGCTCATCACCGACCACAACGTGCGCGAGACTTTGGGAATATGCGACCACGCGTGCATCATCAGCGAAGGCCGCGTGTTGGCGCAAGGCAAACCGGCCGAGATCATAGAAAACGCCGATGTGCGGCGCGTCTATCTCGGCGAACACTTCCGCATGTAGCCATGTCTGCCATGCACACCCTATGAAGCAAGGTCTCTCACTTCGCGTCTCACAGCACCTCGCGCTCACGCCTCAGTTGCAGCAGTCGATCCGTCTGTTGCAACTGTCCACGCTGGAGCTCAGCCAAGAGATTGAGCAAATGCTCGACGAAAACCCGTTTCTCGACAAAGAGTTTGAGGATGCGCCGCGCGAAGAGTTTGGTTTGAACCAAGCCGATGCCCCGGCGCAAGTTGACGATGCCGAGCCCGCCCGCGAGATGGCTGCGCTGGACACGGTGTCTGAAATTTCCGTCGACAACACGGCCAGCGACACCGAACCCAGCGTGGACGGTGTGGCGGAGAGCTGGGAGGGGGACGGCAGTGTGGAGTTTTCGGCCGATGACTCCGAATGGGGCGGCGACGCCCCGGCCCACAACAACACCGGTGGTGACGATGTGGCCGACGCCACCGAGTTGGCGCGCAGCCAAGAGTCCTTGACCGCGCATTTGCACCGCCAAGCCTTGTCCTTGCGCCTGAGCGAGACCGACCGCTCGGCGCTGCGCTATTTGATTGAGAACCTCAACGACGATGGCTACTTGGAAGACTCGCTGCGCAGCTTGGCCGAAGGCTTGGCGGGCGACGACCCTGAGCAACTCGAAGAGTTGGAGCACCGTTTTCAAATGGCGCTGCACTTGTTGCAAAGCCTAGAGCCCGTGGGCGTGGGCGCGCGCGACTTGGCCGAGTGCCTGTGCTTGCAGCTCAAAGCTTTGAAGCCTCAAGGCGAAGAAGCGCAAACCGTGTGCGCTGTGGCCTTGCGCATGTGCCAGCAACCGCTGGAGCTGTTGGCCAAGCGCGACATCAAACGCTTGATGGTGGCCTTGGGTGACAGCGAGGCACACATCAAAGCCGCCATTCCGCTGATTGCCCGGCTCGAGCCCAAACCCGGTCGGCGCTTTGCCGATGTGGAGCGCCATGTGGTGGTGCCCGATGTGCTGGTCACGCGGGTTGGCAAATCGTCCACGCCCAAATTTCGCGTCATGCTCAACCCCGATGTGATGCCTCGCCTGCGGGTGCACGACATTTATGCCAACGCCTTGAAGGGCGGCAAGGGCGAGGCGCACCAAGGCTTGCAACAGCGCCTGCAAGAGGCGCGTTGGTTCATCAAAAACATCCAGCAACGCTTTGACACCATCTTGCGGGTGAGCAATGCGATTGCCGAGCGGCAGAAAAACTTCTTCATCCACGGCGAACTCGCCATGCGCCCAATGGTGTTGCGCGAGATCGCCGAGGAGTTGGGCTTGCACGAGTCCACCATCAGCCGCGTCACCACCCACAAGTACATGAGCACGCCGTTTGGCACCTTTGAGCTGAAATACTTTTTTGGCTCGGGGCTCGAAACCGACAGCGGCAACAACGCATCCAGCACCGCGGTGCGGGCCCTCATCAAACAATTTGTGGCCAGCGAAAACCCCAAGAAACCTTTGTCAGACAACCAGTTGTCCGAGATGCTCAAAGAGCAGGGCATTGAGTGCGCACGCCGCACCGTGGCCAAGTACCGCGAGGCGCTGCGCATTGCGCCGACCACCCTGCGTAAGGCGCTTTAAACACGAGCCACAGCTGAGCGGCCGGGCTGGTGCTGGCTGCTTGGCGTTGAACGAACCCACATGAATCAACTCCATCTTTTCTTACCGTGCGCCGCAGGCGTGGAAACCTACCTGGCCAGCGAGGTGCAACGCATCACCGGCGTTGGCGCGGACGACTTGCGTGCCTTTCGCGCGGGCGTGATGGTGCGCGGCTCATGGCGCGACGCCATGCTGCTCAATTTGCACAGCCGCTTGGCGCAGCGGGTGTTGGTGGAGCTGTCCTACACCCAATACCGGTCGGAGCAAGACCTCTACAACGCGGCCTCCAACGTGGCGTGGGAGCTGTGGTTCACCCCCAAGCAGAGCTTCAAGATTGAGATCACGGCGCAGCACAGCCCGCTCAAGAGCTTGAACTTTGCTGCGCTCAAAATCAAAGATGCGGTGGCCGACCGCTTTCGCAACAAGAGTGGTGTGCGCCCCGATGTGGACACCCGCTGGCCGGATTCGCGCATCTACGCCCACCTGACCACCGACGAGCTCACGCTCTACATCGACACCTCGGGCGAGCCCTTGTTCAAACGCGGCTGGCGTGCCGACAAAGGCGATGCGCCCCTGAAAGAAACCTTGGCCGCAGCCATGTTGGCGGCCAGTGGCTGGAGCCAGGGTGACGGCACGTCCGCCAACCCCGATGGCTGGTGCGCGCAGGGCGTGCCCTTGTATGACCCGTGCTGCGGCAGCGGCACCATCGCCATCGAGGCGGCGCAAATTGCGTGCAACATCGCCCCGGGGTCGATGCGCCGCTTTGGTTTTGAAAAGCTGGTGCCGTTTCAGCCACACGTCTGGCAAGGCCTGTTGGAAAACGCGCGTGGCCAGCAATGCGCACCGCGTGCGCCCGTGTATGGCAGCGATGTGGCGTTTCGCATGGTCGACTTTGCGCAGCGCAATGCCGAGCGTGCAGGTGTGGCCCATGCGGTGGAGTTGCGCGGTGGCGATGCGCTGCAACGCATGCCGCCGTCGGACCTGCCCGGCGTGATGTTGGTCAACCCACCGTACGGCGAACGCATTGAGGCGGCGGGTATTGCCGGTGCCGCACGCCGTGCGCGCTATGCACCACCCACCGAATACGTGTCGCCCTACGAAGATGTGATGGACGACGAAGCGCCGGACGGTGCGCGCCTAGACACCCCGCGCTTTGGCGCGCGTGAGATCACGCAAACCGAAGACGGTGGCGACTTTTTCAGCCAGCTC
>CANFJA010000039.1 GCA_947447235.1 Comamonadaceae bacterium | reverse complement strand
GCGGGCGAACTGTTCAAACAACAAACGGGCGCTGATTGGTTGCATGTGCCCTACAAAGGCACTGGCCCGGCACTCAACGATGTGCTGGGTGGCAGCGTGCCCTTGATGTTCAGCAACCTGCCCGCCACCTTGCCCTACATCCGCAGCGGCAAGCTGGTGGCCTTGGGCGTGACCGATGCCGTGCGCACCCCGGTGGCGGCCGACATTCCCACCTTGGCCGAGCAAGGCGTCTCGGGCGTGGTGGTCACGTCTTGGTATGGCTTGCTGGCACCCAGCGGCACACCGCCTGAGCTGTTGCAACAGTTGGCCAAAGACGCTGCCGAGATCTTGAGCCGCTCCGCCGTGCGCGACCAATTGCATGCCCAAGGGCTGACACAAGCCACCCAAAGCCCTGACGAATTTGCGGCGCACATCCGCCAGGAAACCCTGACCTGGCGGCGCGTGATTCAAAGCCGCCACATCGAAGCCGATTGACACAAAGCTAGAAAGCACCCCCCATGGATTTAGGAATTGCCGGAAAAAAAGCCTTGGTGTGTGGCGCCAGTGCGGGCCTTGGGTTTGCGTGCGCGCAAGCCTTGGTGCGTGAAGGTGTGGACGTGGTCATCGTGGCCCGCACCGAAGCACCGCTGCTTGAAGCCGCTGAGGGCTTGCGCGCCTTGGGGGCAGGAAATGTCGAATGGGTGGCGGCTGATGTGACCAGCGCCGAAGGCCGCGCCCGCATTTTGGGGGCGCACCCTGCGTTCGACATCGTGGTCACCAACGCAGGCGGGCCGCCTCCGGGTGACTTTCGCCAGTGGGACCGCGACATCTGGCTCAAAGCCTTGGACGCCAACATGCTGTCGCCCATTGAGCTCATCAAAGCCACCGTGGACGGGATGATGGTGCGCGGCTTTGGCCGCATCCTCAACATCACCTCCAGCGCGGTCAAAGCGCCGGTCGATGGCTTGGGGCTGTCCAACGGCGCACGCAGTGGCTTGACCGGCTTTGTGTCCGGTCTGGCGCGTTCCACCGTGGCCCGAGGCGTCACCATCAACAACCTGTTGCCGGGCACCTTTGACACGGCACGGCTGGCGGGCAACTTTGCAGCCCAAGCGCAACGCGAAGGTCGCACGGTGGAAGAAGTGCGCAGCACTCGTTTGGCCAAACACCCCGCGCATCGCTTGGGCCAACCCAGCGAGTTGGGCGCCACCTGCGCGTTTTTGTGCAGCGTGCATGCGGGCTACATCAACGGCCAGAACGTGTTGCTCGACGGCGGTTCGTTCGCTGGGGTTTGACGCTCAGAGGTCCAGTACCAGGTGCGCGCTCTTGCAGCCTGACACGCACACCATCATCACGGTGTTGCTGGCTTGCTCGGCAGGGCTGAGCACTGAGTCGCGGTGGTCGGGTGTGCCTTCCAGCACACGCGTCTCACACGAGCCGCAAATGCCTTCTTCGCAGCTGGTGCTGCAGTCCACGTGCGCGGCTTGCAGTGTGGCCAGCAGCGATTGACCGGGAAGCACAGTCAGCACTTGGCCTGAGCGTTTGAGCTCCACCGTGTAGGTGTGCTGTGCATCGCTGGCGGGGGCCACCTCGACGGCGCTGAAGCGTTCGATGTGGGCATGTGGGTAGCCCAGGGCCGCGCAGCTGCGCTCAAACGCATCCAGCATGACGGCGGGGCCGCAGGCGTAGTAATGCGTGTGGGCTGCACCTGCACCAGGGCGCGCTGCCAGCAGGGCTTGCAAGTCGGGTGGGCCACCTTGTTCGTCGTCAAAGTGCCAATGCACCTGGGGTGCCAGGGCTTCCATCTCGGCCACAAAGGCGGCGCTGCGACGGGTGCGCGCGCAGAACACCACCTCGAAGGGACGGCCGAGCTGGTGCAGCCGTTGCGCCATGCTCAAGATCGGCGTCACGCCAATGCCACCGGCCACCAGCACGGTGTGGGCTGCGTCTTCCACCAGCGCAAAGTTGTTGCGTGGCTCGGAGAGGGTCAGTGGCATGGCAATGCGCAGTTGTTCATGCACCGCACGCGAGCCGCCTCGGCTGCTCTTGTCTTTGAGCACCGCCACCACGTAGCGGTGGCGCTCGCGGCAGTCGTTGAGCAGCGAGTAGCTGCGTACCCAACCGCCAGGCAAATGCAAGTCAATGTGCGAGCCTGCTGCGAAGGGCGGGAACTCAGTGCCGGCGATGGGCCGCAGATCGATGCTGACGATGCCTTCGGCCTCAAACTTCAGCGTGTGGACAAAGGCGTTCAGTGTCTGGGCCATGCAGCTTTCTCGTCTCGACTCAGGCTTTTTGAGCAGCGGCTTTGTCCAGTTGTTGCTGGGCCAACGTTTTCAGGGTACGGCGCAGGCGCACGATGCCCATGTCGTGTTGGTACAGGTGCTCACGCTGGTTGGCGTCGGGCTCCATGTGCTCCATGGCCACGCGGTCTTGCTCCAGCACTTGCCAGTGGCGTGCCTCCAAACGGTTTTTGTACAAGAAGCGCCACGCATTGCGCTGCCAGCCCGACACCTTGCGGCAACGCCAGAAGAAGATGCCTGCGGCCTCGCGGGTGATCGGCACATAGCTGCCAATGATGGTGAAGCTGCCGCCCGGGCCACCGGTCTTGGGATAAGGAATTTCCAAGCGCATCCAGTGCGTGTCGTTGGCCATCCACTCGGTCCAGTCAAAGTTCACATTGCGCTGGCCTTTTTTCTCAAAGAAGAAGCCTTCGTCCGTGGGGCGAATTTGGAAATCCGCCGTCAACTCCCCATCGGCCATGGTGTGCGACTGCTTGTGCAGGTAAGCACCGTGCATCGGGTCGATCACGTTTTCCATCACGTAGCGGTAGTCGCAACCCCATTCGGTATAGCAAATGAACGACGACCATTCGGGCGAGCTCAGTTGTTCGGGCAAGCGCAGCGGGGGCGGTGTGTCCAGTTGTGGGTCGGTGGCGTTGAACAAAAAGATGGCGCCGTTGGATTCGGCGGTGTGGAAGGTGCGTGTTTGGCGTGAACCTTCGAGCTTGCAGCCGGGGCTGCCGGGCACACGGGTCACCGTGCCGTCGCAGCGCACTTCCACGCCGTGGTAAGGGCAGGCGATGCGGTCACCCAAGATCACGCCGAGCGACAGTGGCGCGCCACGGTGCGGGCAGTGGTCTTCCAGCGCGTGCACCTTGCCCGCTTGGTCGCGCCACAGCACGATCTTGTAGCCCAGGCGGCGCAGCGAGACGGGGCTTTCCTTCACAAAGCTGCTGGGGCACACCGGGTACCACAGGTCTTTGAGGCCTTCGGCCAACACAGCTTCGGTGGGGTCGGCTTGGAAATGCATGACAGAGGTGTTCATGAGGTGCTCCTGATTCAAGCGCCCAAGCGGGCCATTTCTTGTTCGAACGACGCCGCCGTCCAGGGCTGCGCGTCGGGGCCCGACGGGCCTGCCGTGTTCAAGTAGGCGACCAGCGCGTCGAGCTCATGAATGCCTTGGCCGAACGCACGCTCCAGCGAATCACCCAGCAAGTTTTCATAGGCCGTTGGGGGCGCCGAACGGTGTTGGTGGGTCTCGTTGGACAAGGGGGGTAGTGCGCGCATCACATCTCTCCAGAGAAAAAAACATTCAAACAAAGTCAGCGGGGTTTGTCAGTCATGAAGCGACCGCTGGGCGCCTCGGCATCTTTTTGGCGCCGGGTGTGGCCATCAATGCCCCCCTTGATCGCCCACTCTGCAAACACGGTTGGGCCTGGCGTGAACTCGCGTGGCTGCCAGGCTTCGGTCAGCTCGTCCTCGTCGGTGTAGTACTCCACCAGTGCGCCGGCGGGGCTGACAAAGTACCAAAAGATGGCCGACGAAATGGGGTGGCGTCCGGGGCCGAGTTCGGTGTCCCAGCCGCAACGCGACATGTGCAGGCCACCGCCAAACACTTCGTGCACATCGCGCACGGTGAAGGCCACATGGTTCAAGCCGGCGCGGGGCTGGGGCAGTTGCAGCAAAAACAAATTGTGGTGGCCGCCTTCGGGCGCGCAACGCAAAAAGCAGCCGCGACCGGGGTAGCGGTCGGACACCACAAAGCCAAATTGCTCTTGGTAGAACGCTGAGGTGGCCGCCAAATCGGTGACAAAAAACACCACGTGGCCCACTTCAATCGGGGTGGCACGGTCGTAGGCGGGGCTGGCTTGGTCCACGCGTTGCCGGTTGTTCCAGGTGTTGGTCTTGGCGCATTCCAGGGTCACGGCGTGCTTTTGCGTCACTTGCACGCGCAGCGCCAAACCATTGGGGTCGGTACAACCCACGCGGCTGCCCACGTCCACAAAGCCGGGTTGATGTTTGAGTTGCTGGCGCAACTGGTCGAGTTCAGCGTTGCTGGCCACGCCCCAGACCACCTCGCGCAAGGTGGGGTCGGGCTCGACGCCTGCTGCCACCCCTGGCTTGTCAGAGTGCGCCACCACCACGCGGCAGCCATTGAGCGTGGTGAACACCAGCTCTTGGGCCGACTCGGTGTGCAGCGCCAAGCCCCAGTCCAGAAAGAACTGGCGACATTTCTCCAGGTCGGTGGCGCCAAAAATGACTTCGTCAATGCCGAGTAAATGCATACCTGTCCAGCCTGTTTGTGTTTCTTTAGTAAAACAATGTTTCTGGTTTGAATCGAGAGGGATTATTGCCACGCTGTTTTCGCTTGTCAAGCTTTGGCTGGCGTGGTGGCCTGTTCACTCAGGCTGGAAATTTAAACCCACCTTGCCAAATTGCTGCTGCGACGCCAGCCTGTCCAATGCAGCATGCACCTGGTCCATGGGGTATTCGTGGTCGATCACGGGTTGTATGCCCTGCTGCGACACAAAGGCCAGCATGTCGTGGAATTCGGCAAAGTTGCCGTGGGTCGAACCCAAGATCTGCAATTGACGAATGAAGATGCGGCGCAGGTCGGCGGGCGGCTGGTCACCGCTGGTGGCGCCGCACGTCACCAAGCGGCCACCCCGCACCAAGGACTTCATGGCGGCAGACCACACCGCTTGGCCCACGTTTTCAATCACCACATCCACGCCGCGTCCGTTTGTGTAGGCCATCACCGCCTTGGCCACGTCTTGGGTTTGGCTGTGGATGGCATGGTCGGCACCCAGGGCCAGGGCGCGCTGCAATTTGTGGTCGTCGCGCGAGGTCACGATCACCCGCACCCCCATGGCCTTGGCCAGCTGCATGGCCGCCAGCGACACGCCGCCGCCGATGCCAAAAATCAGCACCGTCTCCCAGGGCTTGATCTGCGCCTTGGTCACCAGCATGCGCCAGGCGGTGATGTGGTTCACACCCAGCGCAGCCGCTTGCACAAAGCTCAGGCCAGCAGGCATGGCAAACACATTGCGGGCGGGCACGCTCACCCACTGGGCAAATGTGCCGTGGCGGTGCTCGCCCAACAGCTGAATCTGGGTGCACAAGACGTTGTCACCACGCTGGCAAAACTCACAGCGGCCACAGGTCACGGCGGGGTGAATCAGCACCTCTTGACCCACTTGGAGCACGCGCTCATCGGCGTCCACTTCTTCCACCGTGCCTGCGCCGTCTAAGCCCATGATTTGCGGCAATTGGTGGGTGATGCCTGCGCCGCTGTTGCGCATGTACAAGTCCACCTGGTTCAAGGTGGCGGCCGCCATGCGCACCAGCACCTCACCCTTTTGTCGGACTGGGCGCTCGCAGTTGCGCACCTCCACCACCTCATTGCCACCGTGTCCGGTGATGACCACTGCTTTCACGTGCACTCTCCTAGATACAAGGTGCTAGTTTGCAACAGACAAGCTGGCCTGTGTACCGCCAAACGCAGTCCATCCGCCATCCACAGGCAGCACTGCGCCGGTGATGTAGCTGGCCTGCGGCGACAGCAAAAAAGCAATCACCTCGGCAATTTCATCGGGCTCCGCCATGCGACCCAGCGGCGTGCGTTGGGCAATCGCGCCCATGTCCAGCGCGCCTTGTTCTGCCAAGGCGGCCACCAATGCGGTGCGCACATAGCCAGGTGCTACCGCGTTGACCCGAATGCCGCAGCGGGCCCATTCGCTGGCCATGGCACGTGTCATGCCCACGATGCCGGCTTTGGCGGCGCTGTAGGCGTTGCGCATGGGCAAACCCGTCAGGCTGGCAATCGAGCCTAAGTTGACAATGGCACCTCGTCCCGCCTTGTCATGACGGGCTTGGCCGAGCATGTGTTGGCCCACCGCTTGGCTCATCAAAAAACAACCCCGCAGGTGCACCGACAACACGCGGTCAAATGCCGCCACATCTTGGTCCACGGTGGCCCCGGTTTGGTCACCAATGCCGGCGTTGTTCACCAAGCCCTCCATCCGCACATAGTGTTGCAACACCTGGGCCATAGCGGCTTGCACGCTGGCCTCGTCGGTCACATCACAACCCACGCCGAGATGGTGCGATCCCAGTTCCTGTGCCCGCTGTCGAGCCAGGTCGGCGCGCAGGTCCAACAAGGCCACGGCTTGGCCCTGGCGTGCCAGATGTTGTGCTGTGGCCCAGCCTATGCCATCGGCCCCACCGGTGATGAGGGTGCAAGAAGAGTGCGTCATGAAAGCTCCAACAAAAAAACCCAGCCCTGCGCACAGGACTGGGTCACACATCACAAGGGCGAGGCCTGGTTTACATTTTGCAAAGTGGCGAGGGCGCAGGAATGATCGATGGCGCAAAGGTCTGCTCAATCACAGGGCGCAACACGCCGTCGACCGTTTTGGCACGGCCCACATAGTTGGGCAACAGCAACTGGTTGTCTGCTGCACGCATGGTGACCGGACCGTAGATGGAGTCGATCTGCGCGCCTTTGAGCGACTTGCTCACCTCTTCAGGTTTCACGCTTTTAGACAGCTTCACGCCTTCAAACAACACCATGGCGCCGTTGTAGCCTTGGCCTTCGTTGTCGGTGGGCAAGCGGTTGAACTTGGCTTTCCAAGCGGCCACAAAGGCTTTGTTGCGTGGGTTGTCGATGTCAGGCGTGTAGCCCGTGGTGCCCACGGTGCCGTCCAAGGCCTTGCCCGTGCCATTGATCATGAAGTTCAAGATCAAGGAGTGGCCAATCAAGGTGGTCTTGGGAATCAGACCAAACTCCTCGGCTTGTTTGACAAAGGCAATCGCATCGCGACCCACCTCAGCGACCCAGATCGCGTCGATGTTGGCGGCTTTGAGTTGGGCGATGTAGGGCGAAAAGTCTTTGGTGCCCATGGGCACATACAGGCTCAAGGGCACCGACTTGCCAGCGGATTCGGCGGCCTTCTTGAACGACTCGCCAGAGTCACGTCCCCACACATAGTCGGCCGCCACAATCGCGTAGGTTTTGCCGGGCAGGTTCTTGGCCCACTGGTTGATCATGGCGATGTCCATCGCGTCCGAGTGGTTGGTGCGAAAGCTGCGTGGCTTGCAGGTGTCGCCCGTGATCTTGTCGGACTTGCTGGCCACCACAAAGTAAGCGGCATCCCAGCGGTCCAGGTTTTGCGCGATTGCCAACGAGATCGACGAGGGGATGGCGCCGATCAACAGGTTGTGGCCGTCGCGGGCGAGTTTTTCGGCCACACGTCGTCCGGCTTCCGGTGTGCCTTCGTCGTCGGCTTCTTGCACCTCCACTTTGCGTCCGTCCACGCCGCCTTTGGCGTTGGCTTCGTCAATGGCGAACTTGATGGCGCGGATGACTTCTTCGCCTTGTTGGGCAAACACCCCCGACTTGGACGACACCAAACCAATCTTGACTGGCTCTTTGCCTTGCGCCATGACGGTCAGCGGCAGGCTGGCTGCCAACACCGCGCCGGTCAGCGCGCATTGAAGGGTTTTCATTGTGAACATTCGCTTGTCTCCTGTTGTAAAAAAATGCCGGTGTCGGTCCGGCCGCCGTGTTGAAAATCAAACCATCACATGGGCTTCGAGCTGCTGCAGACCGGTTGCCGAATCGTCCACCTGGCCCTCGGCCACCACCGAGCCCTTGGCCATGGCGTAGTAGCGGTGCGCCACACGGGTGACCAAGCTCATGTTTTGTTCAATCAGCAGCAAGGCCGTGCCTTGGTCGGCCACTTGGCTGAAGATGCGTGCGAGTTGGTCCACGATCACAGGCGCCAAGCCTTCGGTGGGCTCGTCGAGCAAGATCAAACTCGGGTTGGCCATCAAGGCGCGGCCCACCGCCAGCATTTGTTGCTGACCGCCTGACAAGGCGGTGCCCGGCGTGTGGGCGCGCTCTTGCAAAATCGGAAATATCTTGTAAATCTCAGCCACGTTCCAATGCCCTTTGCGCCCTACAGCCGCGCCCAAGAGCAGGTTTTCTTCCACGCTCAAATTGGCCACGATGCGCCGCCCTTGGGGCACCACCGTCACCCCGTGTTGGGCCGCTTGGTAGGTGCGCGGGCGCGTCAGGCGGGTGCCGTCGAGAGCAATCTCTCCCTGGGTCAAACGGGCCAAACCCAAGATCGTGTTGACCACCGTGGTCTTGCCCACGCCGTTGCGGCCAATCAAAGCCACCCGTTCGCCAGCACGCACCTGCAAACTCAGGTCGTGCAAGATGTGCGCCGAGCCATAGCAGGCGTTGACTTGGTTCAAGCTCAGTAACACCGTCATGCAGAACTCCCTAAGTAGGCTTCGCGCACACGCGTGTCGGCGCGCACCGCAGCGGGTGAGCCACTGGCAATCACGCGTCCGAGTTCAAACACCGTCACCTCGTCGGAGATGCCAAACACCACGTCCATGTCGTGTTCCACCAACAGCACCGACACCTCCCAGCGCGAGGTCAGCGCCTTCAGGTGTTGTGCCAAATCGAGCGACTCTTTGACCGACAGCCCGGCCATGGGTTCGTCCAACAACAGCACGCTGGGGCGACCCACCAAGGCCAAGGCCAAGTCAAGGCGACGCTGTTCGCCATAGCCCAAATCGTCGGCCAAGGTATCGCGCATGGGCCACAAGTCGAGTTCTTGCAGCACATCGTCGGCATCGGCCTGCGAGTCTTTCACGCCCATCTTGTGCGAGGCCAACTCCACCTGCTTGCGCACCGGCATTTGTCCAAAGATGCTGGTGCGCTGAAAACTGCGCGACAAACCTCGCATGCGCCGCTCGACCACCCCCAAGGCGGACACGTCTTCGCCATTGAGCGAGATCTGGCCACGCGTCAAGCGACTGCGCCCCGTGATGGCGTCAATCACGGTCGACTTGCCCGCTCCATTGGGGCCAATCAGCCCGCGAATCTGACCTTTGGTGAGCGTCAGCGACACGCCATCGACGGCCTTCACGCCCCCGTAATGGATGGCGACATCCTCGGCTTGCAATACATACTGTGTCATGGCAGAGCCCTCTCAGTGACCAACCGCAGCGCGGGTCGCAACAGGCGTGTTGCGCTTGAACAAGCGTTCGACCAACCCAGCCAAGCCCGTGGGTGAAAACACAATCACCGCAATCAAGGCCAGACCAAAAATGGCCATCCAGTGGTTGGCGTAATCACCCAAAATGTCTTTCGCCAAAAAGTACACCACCGCGCCCAATGCGGGGCCCCACAAGGCTTTGTAGCCACCGACCACCACCATCATCAGGGCCACGCCCGACAAGCTCCAGTGCAGGTTTTCGGGCGACACAAAACCGGTGTTGATCGACGACAACAAGCCCGCCACCCCCGTCACCAAAGCGGACACCGCATAAATGGCAGCGCGTGGCAGCACGGTGCGAATGCCAATGAAGCGCGCCCGTTCTTCGTTGTCGCGCACCGCCTCGGTGATGCCGCCAAATCGGCTGCGCAGCAGCAGGGTGAGCAAGCCCATCACCAGCACCAAGGTGGTCCAGCTGAGCAAAAACATCCATGCGGGCTTGACCAAGACCGAGGTCGACGCGCCAAACAGCGTGTTGGGCCAGTCGATGTTCATGCCGTCCGCGCCGCCGGTCAGGCCGCGCGAACGCGAGGCGGTCAAGAACACCATTTGTCCAATCGCCAAGGTCAACATGCCAAACGCCACACCGGGTACGCGCACCATCACCAAGCCCATCACAAAGGCTACCCCTGTGATGCCCACCAAGGTCGCCGCGATGGCCCACTCGGCGGACATCCATTGCATTTGCAAGATCAAGCCCACGCTGTAACCGGCCACGCCAAAGTACAGCGCATGGCCAAAACTCACCATGCCGTTTTGCCGCAACAGCACGCCTACGCCAATCGCAAACACGGCATACACCACCGCTTGGGTCAACAGCGACAACACCGTGCCAGAGCTCACCCATTGCGTCACCGCTGCGCCCAATGCCATGGCCAGCAGTGTGGACCATCCCAATTGTTGATTTGTCATGCCTGTGTCCTTGGTCTTCAGGTGCGGCTGCCAGCAAAGCCAGCCGGTTTCCAAATCAAAATCGCCACCATCAGCGCAAACGGCAACAACACCGACTCATCGGGCAAATACACCGCGCCCAACGCTTGAACCATGCCCAGCACCATGGCCGCGATGAAAGCACCGGCCAAAGACCCCAAGCCGCCCACCACCACGACCACAAACGAGTCGATGATCACGTCGCTGCTCATCGACGGCGAAAGCGACAAAAACGGGGCTGCCACCACCCCAGCCAAGCCCGCCAGCGCCGTGCCCAAGCCCACCACGCCCGCACTCAAGAGGTCGGTGTTGACACCTTGCATGGCGGTGGTGGTGGGGTCGGTGCTGGCCGCCCGCACAAACAAGCCCACCTTGGAATAACGCAGCCACAGGCTCAAACCCAGGGCCACTGCGGCCCCAACGGCAATCACGCCCAATCGGTAGGCAGGCACCGGCGTGCCCAAGATGTCGACCGACATGCTGAGCGCTGCAGGTGCCGGCAGCGACAAATTGCTTTTGCCCCAGACGGTTTGCACCAAGTCCTCAATCACCAGCAGCAAGCCAAAGGTCACCAGCACCACACTGAGCGGGTCGCGGTCTTGCATCAAGCGAAAGCCATAACGGTCCAGCAGCACGCCCAACACCGCCATGATGGCAGGCGCCACCCACAAGGCGACCCAAAAATTGCTGTGTGAGGCCAAGGAGTAACCGAGGTAAGCCCCCAGCATGTAGAGCGAGCCGTGGGCAAAGTTCACCACCCGGCGTAGCCCATAAATCAGCGCCAAGCCAGAGCACATCACGATCAGCAAGGCCCCATAGACCAAGCCATTGAAGAGGTTGATGGTCAGCATCAGTTCACCTTGGGTAAGTAGCCAGGCAACGCAGCCACCTTGATCAAGCGCGTTTCTTGCGCCGTGATCAGATGGGCCGAGGCCGCCAAGTAAGCGGGAAAAGCGGGGTGCTTGTCACGGGCCAAGCTGCGCCGTTCATAGTCGGCCAAGTCGTCGTAAGCCCACAGGTGGATGAACTGGTTGAGCGGCCCCACCACACTGGTGTAGAACCCCACAGGGTGGCCCAAGGTCTCGATCAGCGCGGGCAGTGCCATGCGATTGAACACCTCCAAAAATTCAGGCATCTTGCGCAGCGCAATTGTGTAGACGCGGTGGTCAATCAGGGTTTTGGCGGCTTGGCTCATGCAGGTGCTCCGATGCGGTCAGCGATGTGGTTGGCGGTGACAAAGGCAAACGCCATATTAGGTCCATGCGTGATGCCTGCAGCTGGGTAGTTGCCCCCCATGATGCTGGCGCGGTCGTTGCCCACGGCGTACAAACCAGCAATCGCGCTGCCGTCTTGACGCAGCACTTCGCCCACCACGCTGGTCTGAATGCCGTCAAACGTGCCCAGGTCGCCCATCACCACTTTGACCGCGTAGAACGGCCCGTTTTGTAACGGTGCCACACACGGGTTGGGTTGGTGCTCAGGGTCGGCCAGGTAACGGTTGAAGCTGGTGCGGCCACGGCCAAAGGCCGGGTCTTGGCCGTTCACGGCATCCACGTTGTAGCGGCGCACCGTGTTTTCTAAACCCTGTGGGTCGATGCCGCACTTGCTGGCCAATTCGGCCAGGGTCCGGCCCTCGGTCAAGTAGCCATTGCGCAGAAAGCGCCCAATCGGCATGGGGGCGGGTTTGACAAAGCCCAGTCCATATTTGCTCAAGGCCGTTTTGTCGCAGATCAGCCACATGGCCGTGTCTTTGTGGCCTTCTCTGGCGCTGATTAAGTCAGCTCCCACGTCGTGGTAAGAGTTGCTTTCGTTGGTGAAGCGCTGGCCGTTTGTCATCACGCCAATGACGCCGGGTTTGTAGCGGTCGAGCAGGTGGGGAAACACCCCAAACTCGCCCTTGCCATAGGGCACATACGACACCGGCATCCAAGCCGCCGCTTCCTTGAAACGAATCTCTACCTTGCCCCCGACGGCTTCGGCCACATTCACCCCATCGCCCGTGTTGCTGGTCGGCGTGGGCGACAAATGTTCGCCGCCACGTTGAAGGTGAGGGTAGGCCTTGGCAATGCGTTTGACATCATGCGGAAACCCCCCACAGGCCAACACCACAGCATGGCGCGCGGTGATGTGGCGGTCCCCGCCCTCACCCCCGGCGCGCACGCCGGTGACGCGGTCGTTGGCCATCAACAGCTCTTTCATGGGGCTGCGCGTGAGGATGGGAATGCCCAAGTCCAGCGCCGATTTGGCCAGTCGAGCGGCCAGTGCATTGCCGCTGGTCACATG